>CAHJWV010000697.1 GCA_903643055.1 Burkholderiales bacterium
GACACAGTACAACGAAGACGATGCCAACCGCGCCGCGGCGCATGTGGCCGCCGTGCTCGCCCGAACCCCCGATCTCGCGGGCATCTTTGCGGCCAATACTTTCTCCGGCAAAGGCGCAGCAGCCGGCGTGAAGAACGCAGGCAAGACCGGCAAGATCAAGGTCGTGACCTTCGATGCGGTTCCCGGCATCGACCAGGATCTGAAGAGTGGCCTGGTCGACATTGCCGTCGCTCAGAAGCCTTCCGAGATGGGCTACATGAGCGTCAAGTACGCGGTCGATCTCGTGCGCGGCAAGGCTGTGCCGCCCACCTTCGGGACCGGCTTTGTCGTGATGGACAAAGGCAACATAGACGACGGCGAAGTCCGCAAATTCATTTACGCTAACTGATTGGCTGACCGCCGCGCATGGCGCGCGAGGCGGTCATTCCGCGAGGCCTCGCCCGCGTCTTTCCTGAGCATTCGAATGACTACGTCTTCTCCTGCCCGGCTGGAGCGGCTCGCGCTCATCAGCCGCTTGTGGCCCTGGCTTTTTCTCTGCGCATTGATCACCTTCTTCGAGGTCTGGGCGCAATTGCGTGTCGGCCGTTCGTTCATTGGTAGCCTCTACAACGTGCAAGCCATCTTGCTGGCTGCGAGCGCACCGCTGATGCTGGCGATCGGCCAGACCTTCGTCATCATCGCTGCGGGCATCGACCTGTCGGTAGGCTTCGTGATGGGCCTGGCGGCGGTGTGCGCGGCCCAGTTCCTCACGCTCGGCGGCGCCGGCAACGGCATGCTCGCGCTGGTGAGCGCAGCCACCGTCGCGGTCTGCATGGTGCCCGGCTGGGTCAACGGCATGTTGATTGCGCGGCTGGGCGTGCCGGCGTTCATCGGCACGCTGGGCATGTATGGCGTCACGCGCGGTGCCGGCTTCCTGGCCGCGGGCAGCGGCATGACGGTGCCGGTCGATCACCCGGGCCTGGCTTGGATCGGTACCGGTTGGGTGCCTGTCGTGATCACCTTGCTGTTATTGCTGGTGATGCACATCGTGCTCTCGCAAACTCGGTTCGGCCAGTACACCTACGCGATCGGCGGCAACCCGCAGTCGGCCGCGCGCGCCGGGATCAACGTGCGGCGTCATCTCGTGTGGGTCTACATGCTGTCGGCGGCGTTCGCAGCCATCGGCGGCATCGTCTACACCGCGCGCTACAGCGCCGGGGCAGCCAATGCGGGTGAATCGCTGTTGCTCGATTCGATCGCCGCCGTGGTGATCGGTGGCGCGAGTCTGTTTGGTGGCACGGGCAATCTGATCGGCAGCCTGATCGGTGCGCTGATCATTGCGGTGATCCAGTTCGGGCTCATCTTCATCGACGTCAATGCCTTCTGGCAGTTCATCGCTGTCGGTACCGTCATCGTGTTGTCGGTGCTGATCGATCAAACCAAGGATCGCCTGGGGAACGCAGCATGAGCGCGGCCCAGCCATCGGCGCAGTCAAGCCAGATCGTGCTGCAGGTGCGCGGCGCGTCGATCCGCTTCGGCGGCGTGGAGGCCTTGCGCAACGTGGACTTCGAGGTCCATGCCGGGGAAGTCGTTGCATTGGCCGGAGACAACGGTGCGGGCAAGTCGACTTTGATCAAGGTCATCTCCGGTGTGTATGTGCCTAGCGCCGGGGAGGTGCGATTCCTCGGTGAGTTGTCTCCAGCGGGCGATCCGCAAGGCGTACGCACGCGTGGCATCGAGACGATCTATCAGGATCTGGCGCTGGCGGACAACCTCGATGTCGGCAGCAACATCTTTCTCGGCCGAGAACCGATGAAGCGCGTGTTCGGGCTGCCGGTGATCGACCGCACGCGCATGGCTGCGGTGGCGCGCGAGGTGCTGGAGCGTTTGGACATCCACATCCCCGAAAAAAAGCTGACCGGCCCGGTACGCATGCTCTCTGGCGGACAACGCCAGGCAATTGCGATCGGGCGCGCCATCTACTGGAACGCCAAGCTGCTGATCATGGACGAGCCGACGGCAGCGCTCGGCGTGCCCGAGCAACGCAAGGTCATGGAACTGATTCGGGGCCTGCGTTCACAAGGCGTTGCGGTGCTTCTTGTTTCCCACAACCTGCATGACATTTTCGGCGTCGCCGATCGCATCGCGGTGATGCGCCGCGGTGAGATGGTGGGCGAGCGCGCGACCCGCGACACGGATGGCGACGAGATCGTGCGCATGATGGTTGGCGACACCTATGCCGCAACGCGGCAAGTCAGCGCGGCGGCTTGAAGTGGGCGGCGGCCGGCGGCTCTGCCGGCTGCGCAATCGAGCCTGGAGATGGCGTTCTTCGAGACGAAGTCGACCAAACTGACTATGTCACCGTGAATTGGCTGAAATGCAGCACACATGAAAAACGGCCCCGTGGGGCCGTTGGGTTTGGCAAGCCGAAACGGCTTACATGGTTTCTTCAGCCAGTGCCTTGCGCATCTTCTTCATCGCTGCCACTTCAATCTGGCGAATGCGCTCGGCGCTGACGCCGTACTCGCTGGCGAGATCGTGCAGCGTCATGCCACCGGTGTTGTCATCATTGACCTTCAGCCAGCGCTCTTCAACGATGCGGCGGCTGCGCGCATCGAGTGCGTCCAGCGCCTGGGCAATGCCATCGCCAGCCAGCCAGTCGCGGCGGTGCGATTCCAGCACGCGGGTCGGCTCGGTGCTGTCGTCGGCCAGATAAGCGATCGGCGCATAGCTCTCTTCGCCATCGTCGGTCTGCGGCTCCAGGGCGATGTCACCTCCGGACAGGCGCGTTTCCATTTCCAGCACTTCTTCGCGCTTGACGTTCAGCGCGAGAGCGACGGTGTCGATCTCGCGTTGGGTCAGCGTCGAGCGGTGTGTGGAACCATCGAGCGCGTCTTCCTTCAGGTTCTGCTTCATCGAGCGCAGGTTGAAGAACAGCTTGCGCTGGGCCTTGGTCGTCGCGACCTTGACCATGCGCCAGTTCTTCAGGATGTA
>CAHJWV010000698.1 GCA_903643055.1 Burkholderiales bacterium
GTTCTCTTGGGTCGACAGGCTCGAGAAGATGCCGCGCTCTTCAGGGCAATAGCCGATGCCCAGCCGCGCGATGCGGTGCGTGGCCATCGCGATCACCTCTTGCCCGCGAATGCGTACCGAGCCCTTACGCGCACCCGTCAAGCCCATGATCGCGCGCAGCGTGCTGGTGCGGCCGGCCCCATTGCGCCCGAGCAAGGTCACCACCTCGCCGGCATCGACATGGAAATTGACGCCATGCAGCACATGCGATTCGCCGTACCACGCCTGCAGCTCACGCACTTCGAGCAGACGTTCGCTCATGCGGTACCTGCAGGTTCGGGTGGGGCGCTGCCCATGTAGGCCTCGATCACCGCCGGGTTCTTCGACACCTCGGCGTAGGGGCCTTCGGCGAGCGTGGCGCCACGCTGAAGCACGGTGATGGTATCGGCGATGCTGGCCACGACGCCCATGTTGTGTTCGACCATCAGGATCGTGCGCTGGGCCGAGACTTTCTTGATCAGTTGGCGGATGCGATCGACGTCTTCCAGGCCCATGCCTTGGGTCGGCTCATCGAGCAGCATCAGCTCGGGGTTCATCGCGAGCGTGGTGGCGATTTCGAGCGCGCGCTTGCGCCCATAGCTCAGCTCGACGGTCGGCCGGTCGGCGTAGTTGCCGAGATCGACCTCGTGCAGCAGCGACTGCGCCTGATCGTTCAGGCCGTGCAGCGAGCGCTCGGGCTTCCAGAAATGGAAGGAGGTGCCGAGCCGGCGCTGTAAGGCCACGCGCACGTTCTCCAGCACGCTCAGGTGCGGGAACACGGCCGAGATCTGGAACGAGCGGATGATGCCGCGCCGCGCAATGTGGGCCGGCTTGTCGCGGGTGATGTCGTCGCCGTTGAAGAGAATCTGCCCCGAGCTGGGCGGCAGGAACTTCGTCAACAGGTTGAAGCAGGTCGTCTTGCCGGCGCCGTTCGGGCCGATCAGCGCGTGGATCTGGCCGCGGCGCACTTTCAGGTCGACACGGTTGACGGCCACGAAGCCCGTGAACTCCTTGGTCAGCGCACGCGTTTCCAGAATGATGTCGCCGCTCATGAGGGCTTCCCGGCCGACGGCGCCGCTATGGCTTTTGCGGCCTTCGCACGCGCGTTGCGGCCGGGCTGCATCACCGGTGCGCCCAGCCGCTGCGACAACTGCTGCGCCATGTCGATGACCCCCTTGCCATGTTGCGCCAGCCGTTTCGGCTTGAGTGAAGCCTTCGGCAAATACAGGCTGAGGCCCGCGACCACCTCGCCCGCGGCGCCGAACACCGGCGCTGCCAGGCAATACACGCCTTGGCGGGTGCCTTCGTCGTCGATGGCATAACCGCGTGCTTGCGTGAGTTCAAGTTTGGCCAGCAGGTCGGCTCGGCGCATTGAAGGCAGGTTCATGAACGGCGGCAGCCAAGGGGCAGGGAAGAGCCGTTTGACCCGGGCTTCGCTTTGGAACGCCAGCATGGCCAGGCCGGCGGCCACGCGATAAGCCGGCAGCCGCAGGCCCACCCCCAGCGCAAGCCCCAGCGGCTGGCGGCCATTGCGCAGCGCGACATCGACCACATCGATGCCGTCCAGCGTCGACAGCACCATCGTGTCGTGCACCGCATGGCCGGCATCCGACCACCATTGTTCGAATTCACGAGCTGGCGAAGTTTGCGCCGCAAAGGCGTGGGCAAGGCCGAGCACCCGGGGGCCGATGAAGAAGCCGCCGTCGTCCTGGCGCCGCAGATAACCCAGCATCGTCAGGGTGTTGCACAGGCCGTGCATGCTGCTCTTAGGCAGTGACAGATCGGTTGCCAGCTTGGCCAGGCTCATCGGCCTGCATTCCTTCTCCAGCAGATCCAGCACCGCAATGGCTCGAACCACCGCCGGGACGAGCATCGTCCGCGAGGGGTTGGAGGCGAGTTCGGGTGACATGATCGAAGTGATGAAGGGGATGACGAAGGTTTTTGGCCCCGGTGGGACATTCAGCCGGCTGAATCGAATTCGAGGAATCGAACGAAGCTTGACCAGTCTAGGAGCCTCGGAGCGTGGCAGGAATGCCTGTTGGCACCTGCACGGGTAAGTCCGCTGAGGGTTTGCATGTATCTTTCACTTACATCTTCGCCTGTGGCAGCAAGGTTGAAGGCGTCCATTCAAAATTTTGAACAATCACAACAAGTCCGGTGAAACGGCGCATGATTCCTGCCCCCTACAGTCGGCCACCATGAACACCAACTCCATCACCCGTTACAGCCCCGTTGCGATGGCCTTTCATTGGGTGCTGGCGTTAGCGATCGTGCTGACTTTTCTGGCCGGGCTTTACATGACGAGCCTGCCGTTCTCGCCGCAACGCTTGAAATATTTCAATTGGCATAAATGGGCCGGCATGACCATCCTGAGCCTGTCGGCGCTGCGGCTGCTGTGGCGCTTGTCGCATCGCCCGCCGCCCGATCAGCCCGCGCCCGCGTGGCAGCAATTCGCGGCGCACGCCACGCACAACCTGCTGTATGTGCTGTTCTTTGCCGTGCCGTTGGTGGGCTGGGCCTACAGCTCGGCTGCCGGCTTTCCGATCGTCGTGTTCGGGCTGCTGCCGATGCCTAATTTCGTTCAACCCGATCGCGAGCTGGCCGCGCTGATCAAGCCTTGGCATGGCTATCTCGCTTATGCCATGGCCGCGTTGGTCGTGATGCACATCGCCGCCGCACTGAAGCATCAGCTGGTCGACCGCGATGGCCTGCTGTTGCGCATGTGGCCGGGCCGCCGCTGAGCCGCCGCCGGAGCCATTGACGTCAACCCCTTTATCTTCGAATACGTTTACCTCGAAATCCCTCTGAAAGAACGCGCCATGAAAAATCAAATCGCCGCTGTTGCCCTCGCCCTGACTGCGTTTGCCCTGCCGGCCTTGGCTCAGCAAAAGGTGGTGCCCGCACAAAGTGAAATCTCGTTCACGTTCAAGCAGATGGGCGTGGCGGTCGATGGCAAGTTCCGCAAGTTCGACGCGCAAGTGGCCTTCGACCCGAAGAAGCCGGAAGCCGCCAAGATTGCCTTCACGATCGACCTGGGCAGCGTGTCGCTCGGCACGGCCGAGACCGAAGCCGAAGCCGCGAATCCGGACTGGTTCAACACCAAGGCTTTTCCGCAAGCGAGCTTCCAATCGACCAGCGTGAAAGCTAATGGCGCCGGCAAGTTCAACGTCACCGGCAAGTTGTCGATCAAGGGCAACAGCCAAGACGTGATGGTGCCTGTCACGCTCGCGCAGGCTGCCGGCACGACCACGGCAACGGGCGCGTTTGCGATCAAGCGCCTTGATTTCAAGATCGGCGAAGGCGACTGGAAAGACACCACGACGGTCGCCAACGACGTGCAGATCAAATTCAAGCTCGCGCTGACCGGCGTGGGCGCACTCTGAGCCGGCGCGCCGGGCTCTGTTTGACTCCCGCGTTTCACCTTGTGTGTTTCTGATTCCCCCATGTTCTATCCCACTTCAAGAAAGCTATTCATGACCAAGACCCTGATTGCCGCTGCATTGCTCGCCACCGTGGGCCTGGCCCAAGCCGAAAGCGCGACCTACGCGATCGACCCGTCGCACACCTTTGCCACCTTCGAAGCCAAGCACTTCGGTACCTCGACGCTGCGCGGCCGCTTCGACAAGAAGGAGGGCACGGTCACGTTCGACAAGGCCGCTAAGACCGGCAAGGTCGAACTGACGCTGGACACGACCTCGATCAACACCGGCACCGCACCGTTCGATGGCCACTTGAAGAG
>CAHJWV010000699.1 GCA_903643055.1 Burkholderiales bacterium
GCGGTGCCTTCGTATGTCGGCCGCTGCCTGCAGGCAATGCTCACGGCGCCGAAGTCGCCGAGGTCAATTGATTCGGCGTTGCTCATCGCCGCGCCGTGGCCCAGGTAGCGGATACCGGTAGCTGCTTAATGAATTTCGCAGGGGCGACGATTTCTCGCATCGCATCGCATCGCATCGGTCGGCCGCGCAAGCTTGTGCGCCGGACTGCTTTCTTCATTGTTGTCGCCTTGGGCGGCCTTCGCCGGCGAAGTGGAAGTGCTGCATTGGTGGACTTCCGGCGGCGAAGCCAAATCAGTCGACGAACTCAAGCGCAATCTGACCGACAAGGGCCACACCTGGCATGACGTGCCGGTACAAGGCGGTGGTGCCGACGCGGCGCTGAAGATGCTGCGCGAACGCGTGGAGGCGGGCGCCCCACCCACAGCCGCGCAACTGAAAGGGCCAGCGATTCAAGAGTGAGGCCGCATGGGTGTGCTTGCCAATCTAGACGCGGTGGCGGCAGAGCAGCGCTGGGATGCCCAACTGCCGCGCGTGGTGGCGAAGTCATGCGCTACAACGGCCATTACGTGGCGGTACCGGTCAACGTACACCGGGTTAACTGGCTGTGGGTGAATCGCGATGCATTGCGCCAGGTCGGCACTCGAGCGCCCGAGACCTGGGAAGACTTCTTCGCGCTGGCTGAAAAGCTGAAAAGCGCCGGCTACACGCCGGTGGGGCATGGCGGCCAGCCTTGGCAGGAACTGATCACCTTCGAAAGCGTGCTGCTGGTGATTGGCGGCGCGGAGTTTTACCGCCAGGCGTTCGTGAAGCTCGACCCCGCCGCACTGCGCAGCCCGACGATGGAGCGCGTGCTGACGACCTTCCGGCGCATCAAGGGCTATACCGACAAGGGCGCATTGGGGCGCGATTGGAACCAAGCCACCGCGATGGTGATTCGTGGCGAGGCCGCGATGCAGTTCATGGGCGAATGGGCCAAAGGCGAGTTTCTGGCCGCCGGCAAGGTGCCTGGGAAAGACTTTCTCTGCGTCTCGGCGCCGGGTACCGACCGTGCCTCTACCTTCAACATCGACAGCTTCGTGATGTTCCGCCTGAAGAGCCAGCAGGCCCGGGTCGCGCAGGATGCGCTGGTGGCTTCGATGATGAGCCCCAGCTTCCAGGAGGTGTTCAACCTCAACAAAGGTTCGATTCCGGTGGCCGCGGGCGTCAACATGGCTCGCTTCGATCTGTGCGGTCAGGAGTCGAGCGCCTAGCCTATTTCACGGCGACCAGCATGATCAATACGCTGGTGCCGTCGATGGCGGCCGGCATGGTGCAGCCTGGCCCGATCGAGGGCATCTTCAAGGACACGGTGGCTGCGTTTTGGAATGATGACCGCATCACCAGCGAAGAGGCGATGGCGCGCCTATTGAAGGCGGCACGCAAGCCGAATTGAGTGTCGCCTCCGGTCGGCAGACGCGGGACGCAGGCGCGTATCAGGCGAGCGCCATCACGCACCCCGGTCCGATCCGCAGTGAATGCCGCGTACTCGGCCGGCCAGGATGTTTTGCGCACGCTTCGGTGATGGCGAACAAGCCATCCATCAACAAATGCGGCGAATTCAATCGCCGTTCGTATGCGGGTCAGCGTCGTCTTCGTACCAGGTCAAGTCGCCGGCAATCACGCGCAGGTGCTGGCTGCCGTCGGCCTCGGTATGGAAAAACGCATACGAAGCGGTCATGCAGGAGTGGTTGCCGTGCAGGGTGCGGTAGGGCCGTGTGACCTGCACCTGGCTGATGGCATTCACGGCGCGGCGAAAGTAGGGGCGGCGCGACCAGCAGGCGCCGTCGTTGTCGCGCAGCGGCTCGTAGGTCAGTCGGGGTGATTCGGTTCCGTGCTGCCACAACGCTTGGCCGATCTGGTAGCCGTCGACATCGAGCAGGTAGCACAGCTCGGCCCCCGGCAACGCAAGAAAAGCCGCGCAAGCTGCTTCCATGCCGGAGCCAGCGCGCAGTAGCGCGCCTGCATCTCCAATTGCGCTGCGGTAGGGGCCGATGTGACTGCGATTTTCATTGCGCCAGCGCTCTCGCTGCTCTCGCAGGCCGGTGTACAGGCCCTTCAGCGCATCAGGCACATGGGAGCTGGACACCAGCTTCGGCTGCGGACGGCCGAAAAAATAACCTTGCACCATGTCGGCGTCGGATTCCATCGCGATCAAGGCTTCTTCGACGGTCTCGACGCCTTCCATCAGCACCATCGAGCCGCATTCATGCAGCAGCGACACCATCTGCGAGACCACCCGTTGCGCGCGGCGATCGCTGGCAGCGCGGGCGATCAGGCTGCGGTCGAGCTTGACGATGTCAGGCTGCAGGCGCCAGACACGGTCGAAATTGGAATGGCCGGCGCCGAAGTCGTCGATGGCGATGAGGCAACCGTGCGCGCGTGTGATCTTCAGCGCCGCCTCGAAGGCCGCGAGATCGCTCATTTCGTTTTCAAGCACTTCCAGCACGAGCCGGTCGCCGCCGATGCCGAAATGCGTCGTCACGCCAT
>CAHJWV010000700.1 GCA_903643055.1 Burkholderiales bacterium
TAACGATCGCATTGAGCCTGCTGGCTGCGGCCTCTGCAATGCAGGCGGCGGCGGCCTTGTGGGCGCTGGGCGTTGCCGACCACCACGCTCGGCATGGGCGCATCACGCAAGACATTCATCTTGGCTTCGTTGAGCTGTCGGCGACCAAGCAGCGGCTTAGAACCTGGGTCTCACAGGCCCTGCTCTCGGCTGGCCCCGATACGACTGAGCGCCAGCGCCTGCAGGTGGAACTGGGTGCGAAGATTCGCGAGCTTCGCCGCTTGTCGGAACAGGCCATCGCGTTGGGAGACGATCTGGGCGAAGAAGATCGCCGTGCCCAACTGCAGCGCCGCGAAACGCTCGACCTGCTCGACCGCGGTGTGCGGCGCTTGGTCGAGGCCACCGACGCGGTGCAGCCGCTGCCGCAGGGCGCCGACGCACAGCAGGCCTGGAACGCACTGTCGGAGGTGTTCGACCTGTCCGACGGGCAGGACCTTCGCGCTTTGATTGCCAAGTCCATCGCCCAGGCCTCGGCCTCGGTGCGTCGCGAGCGTGCCGCCGCCGACCGCACGCTGCGCTGGATGCGCCGGTTGTGGCTGGGTACCGCTGCGGCACTGTCGATGACTGCGCTCTCCCTGGCGTGGCACTTCGGACGCGCCTTGCGCCGGCCCCTGAGCGATCTGGCCCTGGGCGCCGAGGCGCTCCAGCGCGGTGAACTGGATCACCGCATTCCCGAAGGCCAGCACGACGAGTTCTCGGTCGTCGCGCGCAGCGTAAACGCACTGGCTGCAGAGTTAACGCAACACCGCGGGCGCGAAGCCGTGATGCGGCTGCGCCTTCAGGACCAGGTCGACGCGCGCACCGCCGAGCTGCGGGGCGCGCTGGCCTCGCTGCAGCGGGCCGACGAGCGACGGCGCCAGTTGTTCGCCGAGATCAGCCACGAGTTGCGCACGCCAACCACTGCCATCCGCGGCGAGGCCGAGGTGACGTTGCGCGGCGGCGTGCGCAGCGCGAGCGACTACTGCGCTGCGCTGCGGCGCATCGTCGAGACCTCGCGGCAACTCGGACTGGTGATCGACGACCTGCTCATGATGGCCCGCAGCGACATCGAAGCGTTGTCGTTGCAGCGCATGCCTGTCGATGCGGCGGTGCCGCTTCGCGAAGCCTTGTCGCAGATCGACCCGCTCGCCGCCGAGCGCGGGGTTCGCATCGATGCCCCGGCATCGTGGCCCAACGCGCTCAGCGTGCTAGGTGACGCGCAGCGCCTGCGCCAGCTCATGCTGGTGCTGCTCGACAACGCGGTGCGCTACTCGCATCGCGGTGGCACGGTGGCGGTGATGCTGCGCATCGACGATGCCAACGCCGGCGCGCGCCGGCACTGCGAGATCCACATCGCCGACCAGGGCATCGGCATCGCGCCCGAAGACCTACGCCGGATCTGCGAAAGCAGCTACCGCGGCGCGCGGGCCCGCATTCACCGGGCCGACGGTACGGGGTTCGGGCTCAGCATCGCCCAGGCGCTCGTCAAGGCGCACGCCGGCAGCCTGACCTTCGAGAGCGAGCCCGACCGCGGCACCATTGTCAGGGTGCGTTTGCCTTTGCTTTCCGAGCCGGCGCTTCTGCTCGAACCGCCCCCGCTCGACAATCCACTACCCGACCAGCCATGAACATCCTGATCGTCGAAGACGACGCGCGCATCTCCGGCTTCCTGGAACGCGGGCTGCGCGCCGAGGGCCACCGCATCAGCGTGGCCCGTACCGGCCCCGAAGGCCTGGCCCTCGCGCGTGACGCACACAAAGATGGCGCGCTCACTGTCATGCTGCTCGACGTGATGCTGCCGGGTATGAGCGGGCTCGAGGTCTGTCAGACGCTGCGCGCGGCGCAAGTGCACCTGCCCATCCTGATCCTCACCGCGCTCGGCTCGCTGGAAGACCGCGTCACCGGCCTGCGCCTGGGCGCGGACGACTACCTCGTCAAGCCGTTCGAATTCGAGGAACTGCTGGCACGCATCGACGCCCTTGCGCGGCGCGGCCGCGTGCAGGCCGCGCCTGCGGTGCAGACTCTTAAGGTGGACGACCTTGAACTCGATCTCGAAGAGATGCGCGCCACGCGCGGCGGCTGCCCGATCGCACTCACCGCGCGCGAGCTGGCGCTGCTGGAATTGTTGATGTCGGTGCCGGGTCGGCTTTTCAGCCGCGAGCGCATCCTGTCCAACGTGTGGGGGACAAGCGAAGACCCGCTGACCAATGTCGTCGACGTATACATCCGTCGGCTGCGCGGCAAGATCGACGAGGGGCACGCCGTGCCCCTGATCCATACCGTGCGCGGCCTCGGCTACCGACTCGAAGCACCAGCCAGTTGAGAAAATCGCCCGCCCCGCCCGGGAATCAATTCCCGGTGTACGGCAGCGAAGAGTGGTGTACGACGATGCGCAGCTTGCCCGCATCGTCCTTGACGAAGGTCCAGGTCTTGTCAACAGTGGTGACCTTGCCGTCCTTGCCCGTGAACATCACGTTGCCCAGGGTGCTGGCCGTGTCGCCGTGGATGAAGACGGCGCTGTTGGCGATTTCGCACTTGGTCCAGCCCTTGAGCGCGAAGCCGGTGTCGGTGGGGAAGGCCGGGTCGCCGCCCACGAAGTAGGCCAGCGCACCGTCGTGGGCGGTGCGGAATGTATAGGGAGCCGACGTGAGCGTGGGCTTGAAGAGCACCGCGCCCATGCTGTAGCCGTAGGCGCTGTCGATGACTTTCTCGGCCAGGTCCTTGGCCGCCGGCTGGCCTCCACTGGTGTATGCAGCGCCGATGTCGATGAGCGCCTTGCACCAGCCCTGCTGCGCTGCAAGCACTTCCGCTTCGGTGACGTTGCGGTTGACGACCTTCGTCTTTGCCACCGCCGGCAGGATCGCGCCGGCGACAAGGAGGCTGACGATGGTCGTGTGGGTGAATTTGTTCATGTGGTTCTCCGGTGAAGTAGTTTGGTATCGAACCGGCAAGATGGCCGGTCCCGATGCCTGCATTTCACCCGCGCGGCCTAGACAGAACATGAATTGCACATGAGGAGACGCTGAGCGGAACATGAACGGTAGATGAACTGGGGTGGACGTCATTAGTTCGTGAGCATGCCGCCGTCCCACCTTGCTTGTTGCCGATAGGACCATAAGGATGAATGGCACTTACTTAGTCTTACTGTGTTAACAAATTCAAGGCAATATGCGCACTTCTTCAAGCAGGAGGTGAGCTTGATGGAAGAGCTTCGCGAGTTTGATCGGTACATGGCGCATCTGAGCGAGGGCCAGGGCCACGCGGACCGACACGCCGGGCTCCGCGGCTATTGCACCGGTCTGATGTCGCCACTCAAGCGCAAGAGCGTGGAGCCGATGGCGTCGCACCTGGCGCCAACGGCCACGCGCTCGCGACACCAGTCGGCTGCACCACTTTGTGGCCGATTCGGCGTGGTCCGACGAGCAGATGCTGTTGCGCGTGGCGCAATGGGTCGTGCCGGCGATGGACTTCCATGACGGCGGGTGGTG
>CAHJWV010000701.1 GCA_903643055.1 Burkholderiales bacterium
AACAAGAGCAAGTTCGTGATGATGAATCCGAGCGACAGCCTGGTCGACTGGGTGCTGAAGACGGTGCCGACGATGGGTGCCGGCTGGTGCCCGCCCGGCATGCTGGGCATCGGCATCGGCGGCACGGCCGAGAAGGCGATGCTGCTGGCCAAAGAGTCGCTGATGCAGGACATCGACATGTACGAGCTGAAGGCGCGCGGCCCGCAAAACAAGATCGAGGAACTGCGCATCGAGCTGTGCGACAAGATCAATGCGCTGGGCATCGGAGCGCAGGGCCTGGGCGGCCTGACGACCGTGCTCGACGTGAAGATCGCCACCTACCCGACCCATGCCGCCAGCAAGCCGGTGGCGATGATTCCTAACTGCGCAGCGACGCGCCATGCACACTTCGTTCTCGATGGTTCCGGCCCCGCCTACCTGGAGCCACCAAGCCTCGACCTGTGGCCCGACGTCAAGTGGGCACCCGACTACAACAAGAGCAAGCGCGTCAACCTCGACACGCTGACACGCGAGGAAGTAGCGAGCTGGAAGCCCGGCGACACGCTGCTGCTGAACGGCAAGATGCTGACCGGGCGCGACGCCGCGCACAAGCGCATCCAGGACATGCTCGCCAAGGGCGAGAAGCTGCCGGTGGACTTCACCAACCGGGTGATTTATTACGTCGGCCCGGTCGATCCAGTGCGCGATGAAGTGGTCGGCCCGGCCGGCCCGACGACGGCCACGCGCATGGACAAGTTCACCGAGATGATGCTGGCCGAAACCGGGCTGATCGGCATGATCGGCAAGGCCGAGCGCGGCCCGGCTGGCATCGAGGCCATCAAGAAGCACAAGTCGGCTTACCTGATGGCGGTGGGGGGTGCGGCTTACCTGGTTTCAAAGGCAATCAACAAGGCCGAGGTGGTGGGCTTCGCCGACCTCGGCATGGAAGCGATCTACGAATTCGAGATCCAGGAAATGCCGGTCACCGTGGCGGTCGATTCCGAAGGCACGTCGGTGCATAACACCGGCCCGAAGGAATGGCAGGCGAAGATCGGCAAGATTCCGGTCGCCGTGGCCTGATCGGGCACATGTCGTCAGAGCGGCGGCGCGCTCATCATCGAGCGCGCCGCAAGTCCCTCAGCCCATCACCACGCATAGCCTGCCTTCAAGTAGTAGTAGCGGCCATTGAAGCCGAACGGCGAGAAGTTGCTGTACTTGAAGATGCCGTTGGTGTTGAGGTTGCCAGCCGAAGTCACCTCATCCGGGTAGCGGTTGTTGAGGTTGTCGATGCCGGCGCTAAAGGTCCAGCGCTCGACCTTCACCTGGCCCGACACATCGAGCACCCAGGCCGCGTCATAGGTCTGGCTGAGCGCAGCATTGTTCTGCGGCGCAACGAAGCTGCCATAGCGCGTGGCACCCGCGCGCAAGTTCCAGCGGCCCAGCGTGTGGTCGGCGCTCAGCGCCAGTTTGCTTTCGGGTGAGGCCACGGTCGCACGGCCGAGCGTCTGCGCATCGATCAAAGTCAAGCCATGGGCCGTCAGCAAAGCCGGGTTGGCGGCCACGCCGCGAATCGTGTTGCGGTTGTGGTTGTAGGCCGCGGTGAATTCGCTGCGCCCGGCACTGCCGGCGTCCAGGCGGTAAGTCGCAACCACATCGATGCCGCGCGTGCGCGTGTCGACGCCATTGGTGAAGTAGCGCGCAGCACTGGCCAGCACGCCGCTGGCTACGAGTTGATCTCGCAGCGCCGCCGGCAACACAAGGTTGCTGGAGAACAGCACCCGGTCGTCGATGTCGATCTGATACGCATCGGCCGTCACGCTCAGGCGCCTGATCGGCTGCAGCAGCAGGCCCAGGCTCAGGTTGCGTGATTTCTCGGCTTTCAGCGGCGTGGCGCCCAAGGCATGCGCTGCGGCCGAGCCGACTGCGAAAGTGCCGGTTTCCAGCGGTTGGCTGACGCCATCAACCACGATGAAGTTGGTCGTCGTGATCGTGTAGTGCTGCTGCGCCAGCGAAGGCGCGCGAAAGCCGGTCGATGCGGTCGCACGGAAGGCCACGGCATCGGTCGCCGAAAATCGGCCCGACAGCTTGGCCGAGGTCGCGTTGCCGAAGTCGCTGTCATGCTCACGGCGCACTGCGAGGCCGCCGCTCAGGCGTTTGCTGAACTCGGTTTCGATATCGATGTAGAGCGCCTGGCTGCGGCGGCTGTTCGAGCCGGCATTCTGCGGCCGAAAGCCCGTAAAACCTTGCGCGCCGCTACCGCTGTACGAGCCCTGTTCGCCGGCTTCGATGTCGTATTGATCGCGTCGCAGTTCCGCGCCGACGGCCAGCGTCACCGGGTTGGCCAGGCCCCAATCCAGATCGCGCACGACATCGAGGTTGACCACGGTCTGCGCGTTCTTCAATGCCCCGGCGCTGAAAGCCGTCGGGCTGGCTGCGCCGAGCGACAGGTTCGCGGTGTTCTCAATATCGAGGTCGAAATCATTGCTGCCGTGGTTCACGCTCAGATCCCAGCGCCAGCCGATGGGGTCGCCACCGCGCAGGCCGACGACAATCGATTGGTCGGTGCTGTGGCTGTCTTGCAGCGGCAGGAAGCCTTCGGGATACAAAGGGCTGCGCAGCTCGCGAAGGGGCGGCGGGGTCGGAACCGGATTGGGAAGCGGCAGATACGCCGTACGCCAGGTGGCAGCCGCCGAGGTGTGACGTCGCGAATAACTGCCGACAGCGTAGAGTTCAATTTGTTCGGTCAGCGCAAGCTGGCTGTTCACCAGCAAGGATTGCTGCTCCGAATCCGGATCGCCCATGCGCTGGTTGACTTGGCCATACCGTGGCTCGTCGGCATCACGGAAGTCGGCGCCGGCACGGTTCGTATGGTTCTGGTGACGCTGCTCCAGCGCCAGGCGAACGAAACCGCCCTCGCCCAGCGCAAAGCCGGTATTCCCCGCCGCTGTGTATTGCTGGCCATCGCCCCGGTCGTATTGGCCGAAGTCGACATGCGCCGAGCCGCCCGGGGCGTTCTTCTTCAGGATGAAGTTGACGACGCCGGCGATCGCATCCGAGCCGTATTGCGCGGCTGCGCCGTCACGCAACACCTCCACATGGTCGATCGCATCGACTGGAATCGCGTTCAGGTCGACCGGCGCCGAGCCGCGGCCCGACGATCCATTGACGTTGACCACCGCGGTGCTGTGGCGGCGCTTGCCATTCACCAGCACCAGCGTCTGGTCGGGCGACAGGCCGCGCAGTTGCGCCGGGCGAACGGCATCGGAGGCATCGGCTACCGAAGGCCGCGGGAAGTTCATCGACGGCACCAGGCGGCTCAGCACCGTGGCGAGCTCGGTCGAGCCGGTGCTCGTCAAATCTTTCTCGGTCAGGATGTCGATCGGCGACTCGGAGGCCGCGACGGTGCGGCGGCTGCTGCGCGTTCCGGTGACGACCACGGCCCCTAACTGTTCGGGGGATTGAGCCGAAAGGGCCGCGGGGGTCGCAGTGTCTTGCTGGGCCGAGGCGGTGAAAGGGAGGGCGAAGGTGGCAGCAACGGCCAGGCAGAGCGCCCGCGGCGTGTGGCCGGCGAGCAAGGGGAAAAAGTTCACGAAGGGCATCCTGTGTCCGGTTGCAATGCGCGGGTACGCCGCGGCTGCGCAGTGTCAGCGGCCTCCCCTGCGAAGTTCAACGAAGTTCTCGCTTCATGCATATGCGCTGGGCGCTGCACCGCAGTGCCGAAAAGTGCTTGCGCGACGGCATCGGCAATTCCCCTGGCGCCGAGTTTTGCCGCTCGATATGAGCTTGACCAACCCACGTCAACGCTTGCAGCGGCACCCTGTCTCTGTGACATTAGCCTGGGACGTTCGAGCCTCTGTTCTGAAACAAGGGGCGAGGCCGATGACCTTGAGCCGGCGACTCGCGAAGGCTGAGACAGCCAGACGGGCCGTCAATTTTCAGGAGTGGCGCTGATGCAATTGTTGGATGCTGATATTGGCAAGGCCAATGCACTGGTCATTGACGGAAACGCCGGTTCACGCAGCGCGCTGGTCAACATGCTGCGTGAATTCGGTATCGCTAACGTCGCCCAAGCACGGCGTGCCCAGGAGGCGCGGCGCATCCTGGAAAGCCAGCACTTTGACATCGTGCTGTGCGAATACCACTTCGAAGGTGAAGCCGTCAGCGGTCAGGATTTGATGGACGACCTGCGGCTGGCGCAGTTGCTGCCGCTGTCTACCGTGGTCGTGATGATCTCCAGCGAAGCCGGCTATGCGAAGGTGGCCGAAGCCGCGGAAGCCGCGCTCGACGCCTACCTCGTCAAACCCCACACCCAAGATGCACTGCGCGAGCGCCTGCTGCAGGCGCGGCAACGCAAGAAATCGCTGCAAGGCATCATCGATCTGGTCGAGAAAGGCGAGCACATCGAAGCCGCCGAGACCTGCCAGGTTCGCTTCAAGACGCGCGGGCCGTCATGGGTGCAGGCCGCGCGCATCGGCGCCGAGCTGTGGCTTCGACTGGGCAAGCCGCATGCGGCGCAGGAGATGTTCGATGCCATCCTCGCGGTCGGTGCGGTGCCCTGGGCCCGGCTCGGCGTCGCGCGATCTCAGTACGACGCCGGTTCCGGCGTGCAGGCTCGGCGCACGCTGGAAAGCTTGCTGAACGAACAACCCAGCTACGCCGATGCGTATGACGTGATGGGCCGGGTGCTGCTGGACCAGGGCCAGCCCGAGATGGCGCTGGATGCGCTGCGGCGGGCCACCGAATTGACACCGGGCAGCGTGGCGCGCATGGTCAAACACGGCCTGCTGGCCTTTTATTACGGTGACCCGAAAGAGGCGGCCGAGGTGCTGTCGAAGGCGGCGCGGCTGGGCCTGAACTCGCGGGTGTTCGACTTCCAGGGCCTGGTGCTGCTGGCCGCGGTGCAGTTCGACCTGAACGACAAGCGCGGCCTGCACATGTCATTGAACAGCATGACAGCCGCGCGGGAGCCTCTGCAGCAAAGCGCCCGGCTGCGCCGGTTTGAAGCGGTGATCGCCTCGTTGACCGCGTTGATCGACCGCAAGGTGG
>CAHJWV010000702.1 GCA_903643055.1 Burkholderiales bacterium
CACACCGGTGTAGAACAGGATGCGCTCGGTCGTGGTGGTTTTGCCAGCGTCGATGTGCGCCGAAATGCCGATATTGCGATAGCGCTCGATGGGAGTCTTGCGGGCCATGATGGTCTTTCTGAATTTCAATAACACCACGCCAACGGAAGTTCGGCGTAGCGAGCGGTCCTCAGGCTAGGCGGGGACGCGCAGACAGTGCAAAAAGCACGGCAAGCGGCCCCAACGACGCATGGGGACCGCGCAGTAGCCGCCCTTAGAAGCGGAAGTGGCTGAAAGCCTTGTTGGCCTCGGCCATGCGGTGCACTTCGTCCCGCTTCTTCATCGCGCCGCCACGGCCTTCGGTGGCTTCCATGAGTTCGTTGGCCAGGCGCAGGGCCATCGACTTCTCGCCGCGCTTGCGGGCGGCTTCCTTGATCCAGCGCATCGACAGCGCCAGACGGCGCACCGGGCGCACTTCGACCGGCACCTGGTAGTTCGCACCGCCGACGCGGCGCGACTTCACTTCGACCATCGGCTTGACGTTGTTGATGGCCATGGTGAAGGCTTCGACCGGGTCCTTGCCCGGGTTCTTCTTCTCGATCTGCTCGAGCGCGCCATAAATGATGCGCTCGGCCACAGCTTTCTTGCCGCCTTCCATGATCACGTTCATGAATTTGGACAGCTCGACATTGCCGAACTTCGGGTCCGGCAGGATTTCACGTTTGGGGACTTCGCGACGACGTGGCATGTTTCTAACCTCTTTGCTTCAGTTGGCACCGTTTCCAGTACCGCGAGAGCCAACAAGAACTCTCACTTACTCGACCCGGGAATCGGGTCACTTCGTTCGAGCGGCCCGCCAAGGCTGCCGAACACCGATGAAATGCGAATGACGGCTTAAGCCTTCTTCGGACCAGAAAGCCTGGTCAGGCTTTCTTTGGACGCTTCGCGCCGTACTTGGAACGCGACTGCTTACGGTCTTTCACGCCTTGCAGGTCGAGCGAACCGCGCACGATGTGGTAGCGCACACCGGGCAAGTCCTTGACCCGACCGCCGCGAACCAGCACGACGCTGTGTTCCTGCAGGTTGTGGCCTTCGCCGCCGATGTAGGAAATGACTTCGAAGCCGTTGGTCAGGCGGACCTTGGCGACTTTGCGAAGCGCCGAATTCGGCTTTTTGGGGGTCGTGGTGTAGACCCGGGTGCAGACACCGCGGCGTTGCGGCGAGTTCTGCATGGCAGGGCTCTTCGAGTTGATCTTCTCGACCTCGCGACCCTGACGCACCAGTTGATTGATGGTTGGCATGAATGAATAAGTCCGGTGTAACTCTCCGCTGCTGCCACTGAAGGCGCCCCGGCGTGACACGGGGCAAGGGAGATGACGAAAACGTGAAACCCCTCGGAAAGATTCAGGGAATTTTCCGAAAAGCCCGCGAGTATAGCACTCGCCCGCGGCGCTACCGTTTTTGGGCGCCGCGTTGGCTACTTGATCCAGAGCCGCATCGCGTCCCAGGCGCGGCCGAGGATGCCGGCCTGCTCGACGGTCTCCAGCGCCATCAGCGGCACCTCGGCCACCGGCTGGTCGCCCAGCGTCACCTTGAGCGAGCCGACCGTCTGGTTCTTGGCGAACGGCGCCACCAGCGGATCGGGCCGCGCGATCTGGGTCTTGATCTTGCTGGCCGAGCCGGCCGGCACAGCTACCACGATCGGCTCGTTGCGGCCCAGCTTCAGCGTGTTTTGCTTGCCCTTCCAGACCGCCGGGGTTGCCACTGGCTGTCCACCGTCGAACAGGCGCACCGCGTCATAAGCGGTGTAGCCCCAGTTCAGCAGCTTTTGCGACTCGTTGGCACGCGCGTTTTCGCTCGCCGCGCCGAGCACGATGGTCAACAGGCGCCGGCCGCCGACGAGGTTCGGGAAATCGCGCTTGGCGGTCACGATCATGCAAAAGCCGGCCGCCTCGGTGTGGCCGGTCTTCAGGCCGTCGACAGTCGGATCGCGGAACAGCAAGAGGTTGCGATTGGTGTCGTTGGTCGACGGCGTGCCGGGGTAGCGGTATTTCTTGATCGCGTAATACCTGGCTTCTTCAGGAAAGTCGCGCACCAGCCGCGTGGCCAGGATGCTCAGGTCCCGCGCCGTAGTGGTGTGGCCGGGCGCCGTCAGCCCTTCGGGATTTTTATAGCTGGTGTTTTTCATGCCCAGCGCCTGCGCCTGCGCGTTCATGAGTTCCACGAAATGCTCGACCGTGCCGCCGACGCCTTCGGCCAGCGCCACGGTCGCGTCGTTGCCGGACTGCACGATCAGGCCCTTGATCAGGTCTTCGACCGGCACCTGCATCTTCGGGTCGATGAACATGCGCGAACCCGGCATCTTCCAGGCGCGCTGCGACACCGGCAACGTCTGCGTCAGCGTGATCTTCTTGGTCCGCAGTGCATCGAACACGATGTAGGCCGACATCAGCTTGGTCAGCGAGGCCGGCTCGACCGGCGTGTCGATGTCCTTCTGGACCAGCAACTGGTTGGCGGTCACGTCGAGCAGCAGATAGCTGCGGGCGGCGACTTCCGGCGCTGCGGGCACCTGGGCCGCGGCCACCAGGCAGAACGGGAGGGCGGCAGCGAGCAGCAGCGCGCGCAGCGCTTTCGACAAACGGGTCATGAAGGGTCGGGAACGGGAGAAAAACTAGCCCGCGCGCAGGTGGCGGGCGACCAGATTTTTGAGCAGCGGCAATTGTCCGTGAAAGAAATGGCCACCCCCGGGAACGACTGTGACAGGAA
>CAHJWV010000703.1 GCA_903643055.1 Burkholderiales bacterium
CCGGTCGGTCTGATGGGGCGGCTTGAGCGCTGGCGCATGATGGCCTCGTTCATCCCGTACTTCAACCTCATCCGCAAGACCATCACGGTGCTGATGACGGACTACTCGGCCAAGTTCAAAGACCCGCTGCTGCGCGAGGCCTTCAATTTCATCCTCTACGAGAAGCACCCGAAATTCCCGGTGCTGCCCTTCCACTTCCAGCTAGCCTCGCACGCCAGCCTGTCGGCCGGAGTGCCTGAAGGTGGGTCGTTAGGCCTGTCGCGCTCGATCGAGGAGCGCTACAAGCGGTTGGGCGGCGAGGTGCTCTACAACGCGCGCGTCGATGAGGTGCTGGTCGAGAACGACAAGGCCGTGGGTGTGCGGCTGAGCGATGGCCGCGAGTATTTCGCCGACATCGTGGTCTCCGCCGCCGATGGCCCGACCACGATGATGAAATTCCTCAAGGGTCGTTATCTGTCGGACACCTACCGCAAGCTGTACACGGAGACGATCCATGAGCCAGGCATGGTGTTTCCGGGCTACTTCATCCTCTTCCTCGGCCTGAACCGCCCGTTCGAGGGCGACCCTTGCGCCACGCATCTGCTGGACGAGGCGCAGGCCGCCGAGTTTCTCGGCATCCGCCACGCGAGCATCAACGTCCAGTTCCGCAGCCGCCACTATCCCGAGCTCGCGCCGCAGGACAGCACGGTGGTCTACGCCACCTACTTCTGCGACATCGAGCCATGGCGTGCCTTGGTCAACGGGCCGGAGCAGGTCAGCCGCAAACGGCGCGGCGAAGAGCTGCACACGCTGCCGGTGCACCGCGGCCGCGATTACCAGACGGCCAAGCGCAAGGTCAGCGACGCGATGATCCAGCTGCTGGAGCAGCAGCATCCGGGGCTGAAGGGCGCGATCAATGTGCGCGACGTATCGACGCCGCTGACGCAGGTTCGCTACACCGGCAACTACAACGGCACGGTGCTGGGCTGGCAGCCCTTCGTCGAAAGCGGCGAAACGCTGGAAGAAGAGGTCAAGAAAAACGGCCCTGGCCTGCCGGGCTTGAAGAACTTCTACCTCTCTGGTGTCTGGGCGACGACCGGTGGGCTGATTCGCGCTGCCGCGGCGGGCCGGCACGTCATGCAGTTCATCTGCCGCGACGATCAGAAAGCCTTCAGCGCGAGCATCGATGGCGCGGCGCCCTTGCCCACGCATCTGGTTCTGCCGGTCGGGCCGGCGCCTTCGCATGCCGGTCCGCAGGCCGGCTTCTCTCCGATCCTGACCAGCACAAGGAGCGTCAGCACATGAAGATGGCCCAGTGGATTGTTCGCGAACATGTCGAAGGTGTGCCCGATGTCAGTCGCATCTACGAAAAGGTTGTCGATGACATTGATGTCAAGCTCAAAGACGACGAGATGCTGTTGAAAACGCTGTACGTCTCGGTCGACCCTTACATTCATGGCATCGCGCTCGATACGCCGATCGGTCACCCGATGGGCGGCGATTCGATCATGGAGGTATTGGCCGCCGGGCCCGATGCCATGCACCGCGTGGGTGATCTGGTGCAGGGCTTCGGCGGCTGGCGCAGCCACGTCGTTCACAGTGGCCGGCAGGAGCTGTGGCAGACCGGCACCTTCCCGATGGTGTTTCCGGCTTATCGCCGCCTCGACCCGAAGGACCATGACGATGCCTTGCCGTTGTCGACGGCCCTTGGCGTGATGGGCGGTGCCGGCATGACGGCCTGGGGCATCCTGAACAAGTTCATGACGATCCGCCCCGGTGACACGCTGTTGATCAGCGGTGCCTCCGGCACGATCGGCGTGGTGGCGTCACAGCTCGCCCGTCAGGCCGGCGCACGCGTGATCGGCGTGACGAGTTCGGCCCGGAAGGCAAAGTACCTGCTGGAGATGGGCTTTGATGCGGCCATTAACCAGGCCAACGAAGACACTGAAGACAAGCTGCGTGCCGCGCTGCAGTCGGCGGCGCCGCAGGGCATCGACAAGTACATCGATTCCGTGGGCGGCAGCCTGACCGACATCGTGTTCTCGATGCTGCGGGTCAACAGCCAGGTGGCGGTTTGCTGGCAATGGGCCACGCAGGTGAACGGCGATCACACCGGGCCACGCTTGCTGCCTTACATCATGTTCCCGCGGACCACCATCCGCGGCATCTTCGCGCTGGAGTGGTTCACGCCCGAGAATTGGAGCGCGCTGCGTGACGATCTTGGCGGCCACATCCGCCGCCGTGAGCTCGTGTACGACCAGACGCTTTTCAATGGCTTCGATGAGATCCCGAACGCCTACCAAAGCCTTTTCAACGGCGAAGCGCGTGTTCGCGGCAAGGTGCTGGTGAAGCTGTAAGGGGTGAGGTGATGGCGCGTACAGATTGGGTGGGGTAGGTGCTGTGAGTGTGTTTTTCGGGTAAGCCTCGGCGCACGCAAGCGTCCGTCACCCACCGTCACGCAGACTGGTCGGCCTGGACGGACCGACGCCCGGCGCTGCGGCTAACGCAATAGGTGAACGTTGGATCAGGCCATACGCAAAGACGTCATCGCATCCGACAGGCGCTGCGTCTGAACGCGCAGGTTCTCGGCCGCGGCGGTGCTTTTGTTCGACCAGCGTGGCATTTTGCTGCGTCATCTGGTCCAGCTCCGACAGGGTGTTCTTCACCTGAACGATGCCGCCGGTCTGTTGGGCTGTCGAGCGAGAGATCTCGTTGATCGTGGTGGCCACGCTGCGCACGCCTTCGACAATGTCCGTCATCGTGCTGCCGGCCTCGTTGACGAGCCGGGAGCCGGATTCGACATTCTCGACACTGGTGCCGATCAGCGTCTTGATCTCGCGTGCGGACGCTGCACTGCGCTGCGCCAGTGACCGGACCTCGCTGGCGACGATGGCGAAGCCGCGCCCTTGCTCGCCCGCCCGTGCAGCTTCGACCGATGCGTTGAGCGCGAAGATGTTGGTCTGGAACGCGATGCCGTCTATCACGCTGGTGATGTCGACGATTTTTCGGCTGGAGGCGGTGATGTCATGCATCTTGGACACGACCTCGCTGACGACGCGTCCGCCGTGCTCTGCCGAGCTGGCTGCACTGACTGCGAGAGGGTTCGCGCTGGCGGCGGATTCGGCACTTTGCTGAATTGCGGAGGTCAGGTCGTGCATCGCACGCGTGGTGCGTTGCAACTGGCCGGCCGGAAGCCCCAGTCGCCGATGGCGCCGGTCTCGGTGGTCACGATCTGGCTGAACTCGGCGGCGCGCGCGGCCATCAATTCCGCCGCGGCCAGCAGATGCTTGCGGCGCGCCGTGGGGCCCAGCTTCGACCAGGCCGGGAGGGCGGCGGCGGCATCGGCCGCCCGCCGAGCGTCTTCGACCCCGCCAGCCGCTGCGCGCGATGCCACTTTCCCCGTCACCGGGTCCACGCGTTCGAAGGTCTTTCCTCCCAGCGCGGCGCAGGCTTCACCATTGATCAACAGGCTGAGTTCATGTTTGTGCTCCTCTCAGTATGGAATGACTCGGTCGTTCAAACTCGACCGGTAAGCGTATGCCGACTTGTCGAGATGTGGCGATCTCCAAAAAGCGATCTTGATGAGACCCGGGAATCATCAACAAGTCGCATGCAATTAAGCGTGGTGTTAGGTCGTGTTAACAATTAAGCCAAGCCGATATAAAAGCAGACGATGGTGAGCATGCCAAGGAAGTTACGGGCAAGCTTTTCATAGCGAGTGGCGACGCGGCGGAACTGTTTGATGCGGTTGAAGAACCGCTCGACCAAGTTGCGGTTCTT
>CAHJWV010000704.1 GCA_903643055.1 Burkholderiales bacterium
CTTCGCCCGGCACAAATAGGCTTGATCGGTGCAGCACGTGGCATCGAACCTTTCTGTGCAGCACGGCTCGCGCGAAAGCGATCCGTAAAAAGAGCTGCATCGCTTCCACCGCGCGATGCCGAGGGCAACCCTTGGCATCGCATTTCGTCTTGCCAGACAGATCCTGGCATTGCCATCAAGGGGTATGAAATGTTTCGTCTTCATCTGATCCGCCGCGCCGTTCTGGCTGCCTGTGCCGGCAGCGTCGGCATGGGCGCGCTGGCGCAGCAAGCGCAGCAGCTCGAGCGAGTCCAAGTGACCGGCTCCAACATCAAACGGGTCGACACGGAAACGGTTGCGCCGGTCGAAATCATCTCGCGCGAACAAATCACGCGCAGTGGCCAAGCCACGATTGCCGACGTGCTGAGAAACCTCACGGCGAACGGTGGTGGCAGCTTTGGTGAAAGTGCCAGCAACAGCTTTGCACCGGGCGCGGCCGGCATCTCGCTGCGCAGCCTGGGTCAGAAGACGACGCTGGTGTTGCTGAACGGCCGCCGCGTCGCGGGCTACGGCTTTGCGCAAAACCTGCAGGAAAGCTTTGTCGATATCAACAGCATCCCAAGCAGCGCGGTTGACAGCATCCAGATCCTGAAGGATGGCGCCTCGGCGATCTATGGCTCCGATGCCATCGCAGGCGTCGTCAACATCATCCTGCGCCGCGACTTCACCGGCTTCGAGGCCACGGGCGGCGCTGGCGTTGCCAGCGGCAAGAAGGAATCCACCTTCACGCTGACCACTGGCTTCGGCGACCTCGGCACCGACAAGTTCAATGTGTTTGGCGTGCTCGACTACTACAAGCGCGACGAACTGCTGATGTCGGACACCGACTTCGGCGCTTCGCGCGACCTGCGCGGCCGTGCCGGCGGCCGCAACTTCGCGTCGCTGACCGCCGGCGGCACCTGGCGGCAGGTGAATGCCAACAACACCTTGAGCAATACCTACAAGGCGGCCAGTGCTTGCAACGGCACGGTGATCAATGGAACGCAGGCGGTGCAGGCCGGCCTGATCAACGTGACGCCGCCGTTTCCGGGCGGCGCACCGGGCGGATTGACAGCAGCAACCTATGCCAACAACGTAGCGGCGTCGGCTGAGAGCAATACCTTCTGTAGCCAGAACATCAGCAATCAGCTGTCGGCCTTGCCAGGCACCGAGCGCATCGGCCTGCTGACACGGGGTGTCTATGAGTTCTCTTCGAACACCTCCGCTTTTGGTGAACTGGGCCTGAACCGCAACACCACCGAGCAAACGTTTACCAACACCTTCTTCGCTGGCACCACCGGGCTGACGCCGACCAGCGCCGGGCTGCGGCCGTTCACCTACAACGTGAACTTCGCGCCAGGCGTGGCGGGCAATCCATTCGATACCAACGCGCGTTATGTCGGTTCACTGAACGACATCGGCACCCGCAACAACGAGCTCACCTCGGACACGCTTCGCGCCGTAGGGGGCCTTCGTTATCTGCTCGGCAAATGGGACATGGAGTCGGCCGTGGGCCTGTCGAAGAACAAGGTCGAGGCCTTTAATACCAATCGGTTGAGTCTGGCCGGCACGAGTGCGGTCTTCGGTATACCGACCACGCCGCAGCCGCCGGTGCCCGTATCGACCGCGTCGACCTACGATCTCGACAACCCGGCGAACAACTCGGCCGCTGTGCGCGACCAGATGCGCGTCAACTTCCCGCGCAAGTCGACATCGCAATTGGTCTTCATCGACACCAAGGGCAACACCGAAATCACCTCGTGGAAACTGGCTGGCGGCGCGGTCGGCCTGGCGGTTGGCGCGGAATACCGGCAGGAAAAGCTGAACGACCAGCCCGATCCGCTCGCTGAGGCGGGCGGCGTGCTGGGACAGGGCATCACCGCCACGGACGGGCAGCGCAAGACCTCCGCGCTGTATGCCGAGTTGGCCTTGCCGATCACCAAGCAATTGGAAGCGCAGTTGGCGGCGCGCCACGATCACTACGACGACTACGGCGGCTCGACCACGCCGAAAGTGGGCCTCAAGTACACGCCGAACGATGCGGTCGCTTTCCGCGCCAACTGGGGCAAGGGCTTCCGTGCGCCGACGCTGCCTGAGATCTCCAAGTCCACGGCCACCTTCTTCACCTCGGTAGTCGACCCCGAAGATGGTGTGACCCGCCAGGTCTCGGGTGTCTATGTCGGCAACCCCAACCTGAAGGCCGAGCACTCGACCAGCAGCACGCTGGGTATCGTGTTGGAGCCGAGCAAGAACTTCAATATCAGTTTCGATGCCTACAAGATCAACTGGCGTGACGTGGTGGATTCGCCCGATTTTCAGGATCTGATCGATGCATCTTGCCCGGCGCAGGCCAACTGCCCGAGCACCTCGCAAATCGTCCGTGACCCGTCGAACAACCAGGTGGTGACGATCCTGAGCAGCTACCAGAACCTTTCGTCGCGCAAGACGAGCGGTCTGGACGTCGACGCGCAAGCCACTTTGCCTACCGAGACGGCGGGCCGTTTCCGGGCTCGCTTGAAGGCCACCTATGTGCGCTCGTTTAAGCAGGATGGCGAGGAGTTTGCTGGCAGCAACGGAGGCAACAACACCGTGCCGCGGATCAAGGGTTCGCTGTCGCTCGATTGGGACCAAGGCCCGTGGTCACTGACGCTGACCTCGAACTACACCCACAGCTTCGAGCAGCAAGCCCTGGCGGCGTCTTACTCTGCGCAGCAAGACCCGAACTTCCAGACCGGCGTTTATCCGACCAAGGTGCCATCTCACAGCACCTATGACTTCTTCGGCCGCTATGAAGTCACGAAGAACTGGAGCCTCAGCGCCTCGGTCATCAACCTGATGGACAGCAAACCGCCGTATGACCCGGGCTTCAGCAGCACGTTCTTGTACGACTACAGCCTGTTCGATGTGCGCGGCCGGCAGGTGCGGTTGAACCTGACCTACAAGATGTAGTGCTGTTGTGCGGTTGCGCCGCTTGATTGCCAAGGGCTTGCACCCTTGGCGGCGCTGCAGGCCTGTCAACACGAGCTGCACAAAAAGAAGCCCGGTTCGCGCCGGGCTTCTTTGCGTTCAACAGCCGCTCGATCGGCGGCCGAGTTCTGTCTTCAGTCCGTCGAAGACGTCAGCGCCTCGATCTGCCCGCTCAGATCCAGCCAGCGCGCTTCGGCAGCCTCGGTTGCGTCGCTGATCTGCTTCAGCCGCTTGCCTTGCTCGACGCGCTGGGCTGCGCTCACGCTGGCTTGGGCTGAAGACGCTTCGAGGCTGGTTTTCTCCTGGCCGAGCGCGGCCATGCGCTTTTCCAGCGTGGCCAGTTCGGTGCGCAGCGGCTTGGTCAACTCGGCCACCTTTTGCCGCGATTGGCCGCTGGCCTTGCGGTCTTCGCGCTTGGGTGCGGGCGAGGCTGCCACCGGGGCCGCAACGGGTGCTGCGCTCGCGGCCTTCTTGGCCTTGACCTTGGCCGAGCCGGCGTCCTTGGCCGCACGCGCCATTTCGCGTGAGGTTTCGAGCAGCCATTTTTGATAGTCGTCGAGGTCGCCATCGAAGGGCTTGACCGCGCCATCGGTGACCAGCCAGAACTCATCGCACACCTCGCGCAGCAAGGCGCGATCGTGGCTGACCAGCATCACGGTGCCTTCGAACTCGTTCAGCGCCATCGACAGCGCCTCACGCGTGGTCAGGTCCAAGTGGTTGGTCGGCTCGTCCATCAGCAGCAGGTTGGGGCGCTGCCAGACCAGCATCGCGAGCACCAGCCGCGCCTTCTCGCCACCGCTGAGCGAACCCACTGCTTGCGACACCATCTCGCCGACGAAGCGGAACGAGCCGAGGAAGTCACGCAGCTCTTGTTCGCGCGCTGGCGGGCCGACATCGCGCGCCAGGCGGATCATGTGCATCAATGGGCCGTCGTCGAGCGACAGCACATCGAGTTCCTGTTGCGCGAAGTAG
>CAHJWV010000705.1 GCA_903643055.1 Burkholderiales bacterium
CGCGGCTTCGTCTACCGCGGCCTGAAGCCGGTGTACTGGTGCTTCGACTGCGGCTCGTCGCTGGCCGAGTTCGAGATCGAATATGCCGACAAGGCCTCGCCAACAGTCGATGTCGCCTTCCTGTGCGCCGAGCCGGCCCGCCTGGCCGAGGCCTTCGGCCTGGCTTCGCTGCCGCAAGGCAAAGACGCCTTCGCGCTGATCTGGACCACGACCCCGTGGACGCTGCCGGCCAACCAGGCGCTGACCATCAACCCGACGCTGAGCTATGCGCTGGTCGATACCGAGAAAGGCGTGCTGCTGCTCGCCGAAGACCTGGTCGCCAGGTGCCTGGAGCGTTATGGCTTGCAAGGAACAATCCTCGCGACGAAGAAAGGCGGCGTTCTCAGCCGAGGCTCTGCGCCGTTTGACATCGGGTTCAAGCACCCACTGGCCGCGGTGCATGAAGGCTTTAACCGCGTAGCGCTTGTGCTCGAGGCTGACTATGTCACGGCGGCCGATGGCACCGGCATCGTCCATACCTCGCCGGCCTATGGCATCGAAGACTTCCAGACCTGCAAGGCCGCCGGCCTGCGCACCGACGACATCCTGAACCCGGTGCAGGGCAACGGCACCTATGAAGCGGGCCTGCCGCTGTTCGGGGGTCTGCACATCTGGAAGGCCAACCCGGTGATCATCGAAGCGCTGCGCGAGGCCGGCCGGCTGTTCGCCACCTCGAAGCTCGTGCACAGCTACCCGCACTGCTGGCGCCACAAGACACCGGTGATCTACCGCGCCGCCGCGCAATGGTTCGTGCGCATGGATGAAGGCGACGGCGTGTTCACCGCCGACAAGGCGCCGAAGACCTTGCGCCAGACCGCACTCGATGCGATCGACCAGACAAGCTTCTACCCCGAGAATGGCCGTGCCCGCCTGCGCGACATGATCGCCAACCGGCCCGACTGGTGCATCAGCCGCCAGCGCAACTGGGGCGTGCCGCTGCCCTTCTTCCTGCACAAGGACACCGGCGAGCTGCACCCCGACACGATGCGCTTCATCGACCAGGCCGCGGCCATCGTCGAACAAGGCGGCGTCGAAGCCTGGGCCCAGCTCGACCCGAGCGAATGGCTGGGCGTTAACGGCGAACACTCGGCAACGCACTACACCAAGAGCACCGACATCCTCGATGTCTGGTTCGATTCGGGCTCGACCTTCTTCCACGTGCTGCACGGCTCGCACGCAGGGGGCGCGCATGAACAAGGCCCCGAGGCCGACCTCTACCTCGAAGGCCATGACCAGCACCGCGGCTGGTTCCATTCGTCCTTGCTGATCGCCTGCGCCCTCGAAGGCCGCGCGCCTTATCGCGGCCTGCTGACCCACGGCTTCACCGTCGACAGCCAGGGCCGCAAGATGAGCAAGAGCCTGAAGAACGGCATCGAGCCGCAGGAGATCAGCAACAAGCTGGGCGCCGAGATCATCCGCCTGTGGGTGGCGGCGAGCGACTATTCCGGTGACATCGCCGGCGACGACAAGATCCTCGCCCGCGTGGTTGATGCCTATCGCCGCATCCGCAACACGCTGCGCTTCCTGATGGCCAACACCAGCGACTTCAACGCCACGAAAGACAGCGTGCCGCTGGCCGAGATGCTGGAGATCGACCGCTATGCGCTGGCGCGCGCCGCCGACTTTCAAGACGAGGTGCTGGCGCACTACGAGGTGTATGAGTTCCACCCGGTCGTCGCGAAGCTGCAGGTCTATTGCAGCGAAGACCTGGGCGCGTTCTACCTCGACATCCTGAAGGACCGGCTTTACACCACCGCACCGAAGTCGCTGGCGCGGCGCAGCGCGCAGACCGCGCTGTGGCACATCACCCACGCGATGCTGCGCTGGATGGCGCCGTTCCTGAGCTTCACCGCCGAAGAAGCCTGGAAGGTGTTCGCCCCCGGCCGCTCGGCGACGATCTTCACCGAGACCTATGTGGACGTGGCGCTGTGGCGCGAGAAGGCGCTGGTGGCCGAATGGAGCCGCATCCGCGTGCTGCGCGACGCCGTCAACCGCGCCATCGAGGTCGAGCGCGCGGCGGGTCGCGTCGGCTCGTCGCTGCAGGCGACCGTCAAGCTGGCCGTCAGCCAGGCCGATCTGGCTTTGCTCGACAAGCTGGGCGACGATTTGAAATTCGTGCTGATCGTGTCAGAGACCGCCGTGGACACGACGGCATTGCCATCAGGCAGCGACAGCGAGTTCGGCATCACTGTGTCAGCCAGCGCCGCGCAGAAATGCGAACGCTGCTGGCACTACCGCGAAGACGTCGGCCATGACGCCGCCCATCCGACGATCTGCGGCCGTTGCACCAGCAACCTCTTCGGCGCCGGCGAAACCAGAAAGGCGGCCTGAGCATGGCAAGCAAGAAATTGGGCGGCAAATCTTTCGGCGCCTCGGGTGGAGGCAGCCTGCTGCCGTGGCTGGGCATCGCGTTGCTGGTGATCCTGCTGGATCAATTCACCAAGACCTTGATCGTCGGCAACTTCACGTTCGGCGAGAGCCGCACCGTGACCTCGTTCTTCAACGTGGTTCGGGTCCACAACACCGGCGCCGCCTTCTCGTTCCTGGCCGGCGCCTCGGGCTGGCAGCGCTGGTTCTTCGTCGTGCTGGGGGTGGCTGCGGCGGGCTTCATCCTGTGGCTGTTGCGCAGCCATGCGACGCAAAAGCTCTTTGCCAGCGCGTTGGCGCTGATCCTCGGTGGCGCGATCGGCAACGTGATCGACCGGCTGATGCACGGTTATGTGGTCGATTTCATCCAGGTGCACTGGGGCAGCCGCTATTTCTTTCCGTCGTTCAACATCGCCGACAGCGCGATCACGCTCGGTGCGATCCTGCTGATTCTCGATGAGCTGTTGCGGGTGCGCCGCGGCCGCTGAGGGGCCGTTGAGTGGTCGCTGAGTGGCCGTTGAAAGCCTGCTGACACACAGGCTGCGCTATCGTCGAGGCTTCCCGCCAATGGAAGCCCCGTGAAGCGCCTGACCACCGCCCCCAATCTTGTGATCGCCCAGTTGTGGGCCGACATGCTGACCCAGGCGGGCATTCCGACGAGCGTGCAGCGCGCCTACGCCAGCAGCATCGCCGGCAGCGTGCCGGTCGATCAGACGCTGCCCGAGCTGTGGGTCGAAGACGAAGCCGACCATGCCCGGGCCGAGACCGCGCTGCAAGAGATTCGCCGGCCGCTGCACCGCGTCTGGGCTTGCCGCCAATGCCATGAAGTGGTCGAAGGGCCGTTCGAGCAGTGCTGGAACTGCGGTGCAGCGATGCCGCCGTCGCCGTAAAGCCGGCTTGGCGGCAGCAGCCGCGCCCGATCACCGCCGCCGACTTTCTTGGAACGTGCGCGTCCACGGAGCTCGCCATCGCCATCGCCGTCACGGCCCTGCCCCTAACGCTTCTTGCCTGCTAACACCCTGCCAGCGCGCAAGCACGTTCCGACTGCGCCCTCCTGACCCGCTTGATTGCCGCAGGGATCGTCGTACCATCCAAGTCCGCCAAGCCTGGAGTTCCGGTCAGCATGCCGTTGCCACCTGTGCCCACCCGCCTGTGGTTAGCACGCCTTGCACGCCGCGCTTCGTGGCAAATCTTGTACGGCGCCGCGGCGCTGGCAATCCTGCTGATCGTCGGCTTTGACCAGATCCAGGGCGTGCAGGTCACCGATGCCTTCACGCAGTCGATCCAGAAAGACCGCGACTGGGCCCAGCGCATGGGGGCGCTGTCTGATCTGCGCAAGGCGGCAGGCGAAGCGAACGCGCCGGCCAACGATGTCTTCACCACACGTAACGTCATAGGCCAGCGCCAGCGCCTCTTGGAAGCTTCGGCCGCCTTCGAGGTCAACCTGCGCGAGGTCAAACAGCTGTTCGAGAGCCACCCCGAGCCGACCAAGCGCGAGCTGCTGCTGGGCCGCCTCGACAACACCGCGCTGACGATGCGGCACATGCTGAGCCTGGTCGAGCAGACGCTGCTGCAGTTCGGCGGCGGCCAGCTTGACCAGGCCACCCGCTCGATGGCCGAAGCCGATCGCGCCTATGCACAGATCCAGGAAAACGTGCGCCTGATCGGCAAGGCATCGCGCGACATTCAGAAAACCCAGCTCGACCAGCTCGCGGCTTCGGCCAACGACACGCAGCGCGTCGACCTGATCAACATGGTGATCATCACGTCGATCACGCTGAGCATGCTGATCTACGGCTTTCGGATTCGCCAGAAGATGGAGCTGGCCGCCACCGAGCGTGCGCGCAACACCGAAGAACTGCAGGCCGCGAAAGAGTCAGCCGAAGCCGCGAACCTCGCCAAATCGCAGTTCCTGGCCAACATGAGCCATGAGATCCGCACGCCGATGAACGGTGTGCTCGGCATGACCGAGCTGCTGTTGGGCACGCCGCTCGACGAGCACCAGCGCCGCTTTGCCGACAGCGCCCATCGCTCGGGCCGCGCGCTGCTCGACGTGATCAACGACATCCTCGACTTCTCGAAGATCGAATCGGGGCGGTTCGAGATCGAATCACAGACCTTCAGCCTCGACGAGTTGGCCTACGACGTGACCGAGCTGCTGTCGGTGCAGGCTCATGCCAAGGGCCTGGAAGTCGTTTTCCAGACCGGCCAGGATCTGCATCTGCATGCACAAGGCGATGCTGCGCGGCTGCGGCAGGTGCTGATGAACCTGCTGGGCAATGCGATCAAATTCACCGAGCGGGGCCACGTGATGATTTCGGTCCAGCGGATACCGGAAACACGCGTCGATGCGCCAGCGCCCACGACCGAAGCCAATGCACGGATCGAGTTCTCGGTCTGCGACTCCGGCCCTGGCATCTCGGAAGCCGATCAGGCACGGGTATTCGAAGCCTTCACGCAGGGCGACAACACCCGCACCCGCCGCCACGGCGGCACCGGGCTGGGCCTGGCGATCTCCAGCGAGCTGGTGCGCATGATGGGTGGCGAGCTGCAACTGGACAGCCGGCCCGGCCAAGGCTCGCGATTCTGGTTCTCGCTGCCGATGCGGCTGACACCGCAGGTCGATGACACAGTACGGGCTTCGGCGGATGCGCTGCGCGGCCTGCATGCGCTCGTCGTCGACGATCACGCACTTCAGCGCGACACGCTGCGGCAGATGCTCGCCGACTGGGGCCTTCAGGCCGACACCGCCAGCAGCGGCACCGAGGCGCTCGACATGCTGCAAGGCCAGCCCGGCGCCTACACGCTCGCAGTGATCGACATGCAGATGCCGGGCATCGACGGCCTCGCGCTGGCACGCTTCATTCGCGCCGATGAACGCCTGAGCAAGCTGCGCATCGTGCTGCTGAGTACCACCACGCTCGAGCTGAGCGCATCACAGACCAGCTTGCTGCGCATTGCACGCTGGCTGTCGAAGCCGGTGCGGCCGCCGCAGCTGCAGCAGGCCCTGATCGACGCCGCCCGATCGGCGACCACGCCCACGCCCGCA
>CAHJWV010000706.1 GCA_903643055.1 Burkholderiales bacterium
GGAAGGCTTGTTCTTCTACGTCGGCTTCACGCAGATTCTTGCGTTGGGTCGCCAGAACAAGATGACCGGTGCGGCCGAGCAGTACCAGTACATCCTTCGCGATGAGTCGATGCACTGCAACTTCGGCATCGATCTCATCAATCAGATCAAGCTTGAGAACCCACACCTCTGGACCGCTGATTTCAAGGCCGAGATCAATGCGCTGTTCATGAAGGCGGTGGAACTCGAGTACCGCTATGCCGAAGACACCATGCCGCGTGGCGTGCTGGGCTTGAATGCATCGATGTTCAAAGGCTATCTGCGTTACATCGCGAACCGTCGCGCGACGCAAATTGGTTTGGAAGAGCTCTTCCCGAACGAGGAAAACCCGTTCCCATGGATGAGCGAAATGATTGACCTGAAAAAGGAGCGCAATTTCTTCGAAACACGTGTCATCGAATATCAATCCGGTGGCGCGCTTTCCTGGGACTGACGCTTTTTGCAAAAACAGCAAACAGGTCGTATGTGGCAGATCAAGATTCGCGAATCGTTCGAACTCACCGACATAGAAGCGGGAGCAACGATTGGCACCCCCATTCATCGCACCGGGGCGTCCCTCCTGGGCAGACTTCCGGGTGATGAATAGCTGCTTTGCATTGGCAAAAGCCGATGCGAGGCAGTGCTCTTTCAACTTGATCAAGGAGAAATGTAATGGCAACTGCAAAGAAGGCTGCATCTAAGAAAGTAGCAGCAAAGAAGATCGCTCCGGCGAAGAAGGTTGCGGCGAAGAAGGCTGCTCCCGTGAAGAAGGCTGCGGCGAAGAAGGCTGCTCCCGTGAAGAAGGCTGCTTCCAAAAAGGTTGCAGCGAAGAAGGCTGTGCCGGTGAAGAAGGCTGCAGCGAAGAAGGTTGTGGCCAAGAAGGCTGCAGCACCTGTGAAGAAGGCTGCTTCGAAGAAAGTTGCAGCCAAGAAGGTTGCGGCGCCCGTCAAGAAGGCTGCTGGGAAGAAGGTTGCAGCCAAGAAGGTTGTTGCTGCTCCTGCAAAGAAGGCTGCTGCGAAGAAAGCGGCCAAAAAGCCTGCTTCCAAGAAAGCAGCCCCTGCTGCACCTGCTGCAAAGCCTGTTTCGGCCGCTCCTGCAGCCAAGACGGCGCTCAGCCCTGCCGCTGCATGGCCTTTCCCGACAGGCTCCAAGCCCTGATCGGACTGGCTTTAAAAGCATCAAACCCGGCTTCGGCCGGGTTTTTTATTGGCGATACGCCTGACACGCGAGAGAGTTTCCGGCGTCGGCAGCAAGGCGTTCAAGAGCTAAGCGAGGTGCTAAGCCGGTTGCCAACCGGCGGGTGGCCTTGCCCATCGAGCGTGCAGGTCCCGTTGACCGATCACGCCTCCAAGCGCGTTGTTCCGGTGATTTGGCCCTGCATGCAAATGGCCGGTTAGGCGAAATCAGCCCCGCGGCCGGCCGAGTGCTCAAGCGTTGAGCAAGGCTCTATCGACCACGTGATTCTGGCCACCTCGGCAGGCGATCTTCAAGGCGCCGATGCGATTGCCCAGCGCGGCGCAGCGTTCCAGCGTCCAACCGCGTTCCAGGCCGAACAGCAACGCGGCACGAAATGCATCGCCGCAACCTGTCGGGTCGACGATGGCGGTGGCGGCCACGCCCGGCACATGCGTGCGCTGACCTTGTTGCCACAAGTCGCAGCCTTCTGCGCCGAGCGTGACGATCACGCCCCGCAGATGCGAGGTCGACAAAGACTCCAGCGTCTGTCCAGTGCGATCGCACAGCATGCGGGCTTCGTAATCGTTCACGGCGACCCAGGTGGCTTGCCGAATGAACTGTGTCAGTTCTTCGCCGTTGAACATCGGCAGGCCTTGGCCCGGATCGAAGACGAATGGGATGCCCGCTGCGGCAAGTTGCGCTGCGTGCTGAAGCATCGCTTCGCGGCCGTCGGGCGCAATGATCGCGACCCGGATGTCGATGCGCGCCGGCACCGTCGTTTCATGGGCCGACTGCATGGCGCCCGGGTGGAAGGCGTTGATCTGATTGTTGTCGGAGTCATTGATGATGATGGCCTGGGCGGTGTAGCTGTCGCCATCGACACGAACGAACTCGGTGCTAGCACCCCATGACTTGAGCCGCGCCAGATAGTCTTGACCGTCCGAGCCGACCGCGCCCATCACGAGCGGTGAGCCGCCGAGTTGGGTCAGCGTGTAGGCGATGTTGCCAGCGCAACCGCCGAACTCGCGGCGCATCGTTGGCACCATGAATGAGACGTTGAGGATGTGGATTTGCTCCGGGAGGATCTGCTGCGCAAATCTGCCTGGGAAGGTGGCGATGGTGTCGAACGCGAGTGAACCGCAAATCAAGGCTGACATTAGAGACTCCCGGGAATGAGCGTGAGCTGGCGTCTGCGGGCGATGCCCGGCGAGAACGTCAGGGGTAGAAGACTTCGACGGTGTAGCCGCTGATGCGGCTACCTTCCGACGACAAAAGAACTTGCAGGTTGGACTCGGCGCCGGCCGCGATGGCATCGACCCGTGTGTGCAGATCGTTTGGGCCGAGTGCGCGGCGTGCGATCAACTGGCCATTGGCATCGGTCAGGCTGAGGTCGAGCCAGGGCATGGCCAGGGTCAGCGGGCCGCGATTGCGCAGCACGACCGACAAGCGATATGCCGCGGTGCCCGCGGGCGACAGGGCACTGCTTTCGAGTGCGACGTCGTCAATGCGGCGCGGCGGGCCGATCTGGCAACGCAACAACTCGCAGCCTTGGGCCAACCAGGGTTGGGTCACGGGCCATTGAGCCGCCAGCAGGTCCCGGAAATGGAAGGCGCTTTGCCCGGCCAGCGAGGCGATCAGCAGCAGGGAAAGCAATGACAGCGTGGCGCGCATTGCTGGGCTGCGCCAGCGTTCCCGCTGCTTGGCCTGTTGAACGAACTCGGGGCCGCGGCGCGCGGCTTCGAGCTTGGCGCGAGCCATCTTGACCGACGAGCGCTCGATGCGCGGCACGGCGCGTGGCGGCGTCTCCAGCTCAGGCTGGTCACCCAGCAAGGCCGTGTTGAAGCGCGCATCTGCGAAATCGACGCGGTCACGGTGAGACACCGATTGCGCCGGCGTCTGATCGACGTCTTCTTGTTCGGGGTGGAAAAAGCGCGAATGCACTCGATCACCATCGCTGAGTTGAAAGACCTCGTCATCATCTGGCGGGTCAGGCTGGGCTGCGAACGCGGCCGTCACCGATGCCGCCAGCGGTGCGGGTGGGGCCGGTGGTGGCTTCCAGTCGGGCGGGGCATCGCGTTCGAGATCGAACAAGCCTTCGATCGCGTTGAACACCTCATCGCAGCGACCGCATCGGACCCAGCCCTCCGAAACCTTGAGCTGATCTTGGACGACGCGAAAGACGGTCCCGCAGGAGGTGCAACGTGTGGCCAGGCTCATGGCGAAATCATGCCATGGCGCTCACGCGGCGCGGCATGCCGTCATCAGGATCCAGCCCTGCTCTGAATCACTGACTTCCAACGGGCACCAGGGCGCATAGGCGGCCTTCAGTTCGTCGGCCTGCCGCTCCAGGATGCCGGCGAGAACCAGATGGCCTCCCGCCTGAACATGCGCGCAAAGCAAAGGCGCCAGCAATTTGAGCGGAGTGGCCAAGATGTTGGCCAGCACCAGGCCGTATTCGCCGCGCGCTGCATCGGGTAATGCGGCGTTCAGCTGCACGCTGTTTGCCTGTGCATTGGCGCGGCTGGATTCGACAGCGGCGAGGTCGATGTCGACCGCGTCGATCTGCTGGGCGCCATGCAGTGCGGCCCCGATCGCCAGAATGCCGGAGCCGCAGCCGTAGTCGAGCACGCGTTGCCACTGACCCGACTGCTGCGCGGCCTGGGCAGCAATCCAGCGCAAGCACATGCGGGTGGTCGGGTGGGTGCCGGTGCCGAAGGCCAGCCCCGGGTCGAGGCGGATGACTTTTTTGGCTTGCGCAGGCGGTTCATGCCAGCTGGGCACGATCCAGAAATCGGCCGTGATGGACACCGGCGCAAACTGTGACTGTGTCAGACGCACCCAGTCTTCGTCGGGCACGATCTGCATCGACTGCAGATGGACATCTTCAGCCCAGTCCTGGGCGAGCAGCAAGGTAGCCGCTTCGGTCGCCAGCTCTTCGGCGCTGAACAGCGCTTTCAGGATCGAGCGTTGCCAGCCGCCACGTGGCGCGGGCATGCCCGGCTCGCCGAACAGCGCGTGCTCGGCATCGGTGCCGGCATCGGCGTCTTCGACCGACACGGACAGCGCCTCCAGCTCGTCCATCAAAGCGTCGGACACCGATTCGACCAGGTCCTCAGGGACCAACAATATCAACTCGACCAAGATCGTTCGCCTACCGTTTGTGCTGACCCATCCAGCCTTCAAGATAGTGAATGCTGGTGCCGCCTTCGACGAACTTGGCATCGACCATCAGCTCGCGGTGCAGCGGGATGTTGGTCAGGATGCCCTCGACCACAGTCTCCGACAGCGCAATGCGCATGCGGGCCAAGGCCTGGTCGCGTGTATCGCCGTGGGTGATGATCTTGCCGATCATCGAGTCGTAGTTCGGCGGTACGAAGTAGTTGGTGTAGGCATGCGAGTCGACGCGAACGCCCGGGCCACCCGGTGCATGCCATGCGGTAATGCGACCGGGGGACGGGGTGAATTTGTACGGGTCTTCGGCGTTGATGCGGCATTCAACCGCATGCCCGCGCATCTGGATCTGACGCTGCGTGAACGGCAGCTTTTCACCAGCCGCCACACGGATCTGCATCTGGACGATGTCGATGCCGGTCACGAGTTCGGTTACCGGGTGCTCGACCTGCACGCGGGTGTTCATCTCGATGAAATAGAACTCGCCGTTCTCGTACAGGAACTCGAAGGTGCCCGCGCCGCGGTAGCCGATCTTGCGGCAGGCGGCGGCGCAGCGATCCCCGATCTTCTCGATCACGCGCCGAGCGATGCCGGGTGCCGGCGCCTCTTCAATGATCTTTTGATGGCGGCGCTGCATCGAGCAATCGCGCTCACCCAGCCAGACCGCGTTCTTGTGTTCATCGGCCATCACCTGGATTTCGATATGGCGCGGGTTCTCGAGGAACTTCTCCATATAGACCGCAGGATTGCCGAATGCTGCACCGGCTTCGGCACGGGTCGTCTGCACTGCGTGGATGAGCGCCGCCTCGGTGTGCACGACACGCATGCCACGGCCACCGCCGCCGCCTGCTGCCTTGATGATCACCGGGTAGCCGACTGCGCGGCCCTGCCGAATGATCTCTTTGGGGTCGTCGGGCAGTGCGCCTTCCGAGCCGGGCACGCAAGGCACGCCCGACTTGATCATGGCCTGCTTGGCGGCGACCTTGTCGCCCATGATGCGAATCGACTCGGGCGTCGGGCCGATGAAGGTGAAGCCGCTTTGCTCGACGCGCTCGGCAAAGTCGGCGTTTTCGGACAGGAAGCCATAGCCCGGATGGATGGCTTCGGCGTCGGTCACTTCGGCGGTCGAGATGATCGCCGGCATGTTGAGATAGCTTTGCGCCGATGCGGCCGGCCCGATGCAGACGGCTTCATCGGCCAGCTTCACGTATTTGGCGTCGCGGTCGGCCTCCGAGTAGACGACGACCGACTTGACGCCCATCTCGCGACAGGCGCGCTGAATGCGCAGGGCAATTTCGCCTCGATTGGCGATCAGGATTTTCTTGAACATGGTGGCCTCGGTTCAATGGCCCGATCGGGCTGCGCGCGAAGCGCGCCTCTGCGCCGCCAAAAGCGCGGCGGCGTTGTCGCCTCGACAGGCGATCAGCGGGGGGGTGGACATGCCCGGCTTCATTCGATGATGAACAGCGGCTGACCAAACTCCACCGGCTGTCCGTTCTCGCACAGCACTTTGGTGATCGTGCCGGACTTGTCGGCTTCGATCTCGTTCATGATCTTCATCGCCTCGATGATGCAGATCGGCTCGCCTTCCTTGATGGTGCTGCCCACGGACACAAATGCCTTTGCGCCAGGGTTGGCGGCACCGTAGAAGGTGCCCACCATGGGTGACTTGACGATGTGGTCGGCGGGCACGGCAGGAGCCGCCTCTGCGGTCGGAGCAGCAGGTGCGGCGGTTGAAGTTGCCGCAGCCGTGGGCTGAACGGCTTGCGGCACAAACTGGATGCTGGGCGCCGCCACAGCCAGCGGGTCCGCTTTGACGATGCGTACCTTGCCGTCGGCCTCGGTGATCTCAAGTTCGGAAATGTTCGATTCAGACACCAGATCAATCAGTGTCTTGAGTTTGCGCAGATCCATGTTGTTCCAACTCCTGTCGTTGTTGTACCGCTGCGGCCTTCGTTAACCCACCGGCGTTGACCAGCGACGGATTCACGGCCGGCGAGTGGCCTCGTGCTTCAGTGCGTGGGCCAGAGCAAGGCGATATCCATCTGCGCCCAACCCAAGAATCACGCCTTCAGCAAGATCTGAAAAATATGAATGTTGACGAAACGGTTCACGACGGTGCACGTTGGAGAGGTGTACTTCAATAAAAGGTATACCTACCGCAGCAAATGCATCACGCAAAGCGATGCTCGTATGTGTAAAGCCAGCCGGATTGATGATGATGAAACGTGTTCCATCCAATCGAGCTGCCTGTACGCGATCAATCAAAGCGCCTTCATGGTTACTTTGAAAGCTCGTCAACTGAGCGCCAGCATTCGACGCCAACTGTAGCAGTTCGGCATTGATCTGCGCCAAAGTGACGGAGCCGTAGACATCGGGCTCGCGTGTGCCAAGAAGATTCAGATTGGGGCCGTGGAGAACAAGAATCTGCATGAAGGGTGCAACATGAGGTTGAAAAGCCAAACTTTACGCGCTTTAGTCGCTCAGTGCGCCTTCCGTTCTCAGTTGGTAACCATGGCTAACGAGTTTCTAAAGAATGTGAAGGCCGAGTTTTATCAGCTGACTTTAGAAAACCAATTTGATAATTCTGATTCTGTCAATGCACCTAATTTCCGACCAATGATTGCCCCCTGCTTGTCGAATGCCAGGCTAAACGGCAGGCCGCCTTCTTCATTGCCCAGAGATCGTGCCAATGCAATTCCTTGTACTCCAGCCAAGCCTATTTGAAACTGCACCGGAATTCTCGATAGAAATTGATTTACGGATTCTGCGGAGTCAACGGCCAAACCCAAAACCTGCCATCCAGCCGTTCGATGCTGGGCATGGAAAGCGTCCAGCAACGGCATTTCCTTGACGCACGGCGTGCACCAGGTCGCCCAGAAATTGACCAGCAGTGGCTTTCCGCGAAGGCTCGCGGTATCTAACCAGCTGCCATCGGGGCGGGCAAATCGCAGTGCCCAGAAATCAGGGAGTGCGGAAGCAGGGCTGGCGGGCTTTCCCGCTCCCAATGAATTCCAGCCAGCGCCCGCCGCTACAGCAGCGATGCCCACACCAGCGTATGCCCATTGGCGGCGATTCATGGACCGGCCTCCATCAAGCGGCGCAAGCCGGTTAAGTCGCCGCGCTCGGTGCGGCCGCGCGCATCTCGCTTCAGCGCACCGCGCAAGTCATCGTGATCAAGAATGCTCAGGTGAACGGTCACTGACTCGCCGAGCGATGCACTGGGGCTGCTAACCGTCAGCACGTCGATGGGTTGGTTTCTCGGCCCCGGCAGGCTGCCGACGTCGTAGTCGACGTTCTTGTCGATCAGTGCAAGCTCTGCTTCCTTAGAGTCGTCGCAAAAGAGTTGGAGGTGCACGCTGTTCAGCCGGGTCGCGGTGCCGCGCCAAACGGCGCCCGTCAAATGGGGGCGAAAGGCCTGCAGGCGGTCCATCCACAGCGCCGCGACTTCACGCAAGGCCTGCAATTCAACGGGTTGCGTGTCGGCGCAAAACAGATCGATGTAGGCGCGGACCTCTTCTTCCACCTGATCGTTGTCGGGCAACTCGGCGGAGCGGGTGCTGTTTTTGCCGAGATCGCGCGCAGCTCGACGTTTGGCCGGACCGTACTCCATTCCCTCTTCAACAATCAGTCGGGCGGCGACGCCGGCAATTTGGGCGGTGCAAGAGGTCGAGGACATGGGGCTTCCGGTTTTGCGGGCCAGCAATTCAGCTGATTCTGATCCCTGCACTGACGAGGTCCATCTTTGAGTTACGCGCCACCGGCATAACCAGTTTGCCGCCAAGCTTCGAACACCGCGACGGCGACGGCGTTGCTCAGATTCAGGCTGCGCTGGCCGGGCTGCAGGGGCAGGCGAACCCGCTGCGGCAGCGCAATGCTGTCGCGCAACGGGGGCGGCAGACCGGCCGTTTCGGAGCCAAAGACCAGCCAGTCGCCGCTGCACCATGCGACGTCGGCGAACGGCCGGCTGCCGCGGGTGGTGAATGCGAAGAGCCGGGCGGTGTCGGGTTGGGCTGCCTGCAGGAATGCCTCCCAAGAGGCATGGCGTTGCACCGGGGCGTACTCGTGATAGTCGAGCCCCGCACGTTTGAGCTGCTTGTCATCCATCGAGAAACCCAGCGGCTCGATCAGATGAAGTGCGCAACCGGTGTTGGCGGCGAGCCGAATCACGTTGCCCGTGTTGGGCGGGATTTCGGGATGAACCAGGACGATGTTGAACATGAGCCCGCCATTGTCGTGGCAAGTGGCCGGTGCTTGGCCTCAGGTCAGGCGAGGTGTGCGCGCAAGGACCCAGGCCTCGACATGCAAGGCTCCCGCTTGCTTCAGCACCCGCGCGATCTCGGCCAGCGTGGCGCCGGTGGTCATCACATCGTCAACGACGGCCACGCGGCGGCCCGCGAGCTCGGCGCGCCGCAGTGGCTCCACTGCAAATGCGCCGCGCACGTTGGCCTCACGACGGTCGGGCGCCAGCGCGGTTTGGTGCTGGGTGTCCTTGACTCTCAGAAGCAAGCGCGGATCGGCCGCGAGGCTCAGGCCCTTGCTCAAGGCGCGGGCGATTTCCCACGATTGGTTGAAGCCGCGTTCTTTCAGGCGCGAAGCGCTCAGCGGCACAGGCAATAAAAGATCGACCGTCGTTGCCTCCGCGCTGTGTCGGCATGCCTGTGCCAGCAGCGCTGTGAGCGCCTCGGTGAGATCCAGCGCGGCGTGGAATTTGAAATCGGTGATCAGTGTCGACCAGGGATGGGCATAGTCGACCGCGGCCACAGCTGCATCGAAAGCCGGCGGGTTGAGCAGGCAGGCACCGCAGGTGATGACGCCGGGCGGCACTTCTGCGGCGCAGCGTACGCATCGTGTTAGGGGTGCGGCAAACCGGGCGATGCATGTGGCACAGATCGGTTGATCGCCCCAGCTGCGGCACACCGCGCATTGGCTCGGGACGTGCTGCAGCAAGCGCGAGAAAAGCATCGGCTCAATATACTTCCGCCGAATGAGCCCATCCCCCGCTTCGGCCCCGCGTGACATTGATGTGATGAGCGTTCGCGCTGCGTTGCGCCGCTTGCCCCACATCGAACAGGCGCCTTGGTTGCATGGTGAAGTGGCGCGGCGCATGGCCGAGCGCCTCGAGATCATCCGCCTGAAACCCCAAGCCTTGATCGATTGGTGGGGCTTCTCGGGCGGCGGCAGCGAGTTGCTCGCCAAGGCTTATCCCGATGCGCAGCGCTGGATCGTCGAGCCGACCGAGTCACTGCGCGAGCGCAGCCGGGCCGAGGCAAAAGCGCCCTGGTGGACGGCGCGTCACTGGCGCCAGGGGCCCGTTCATGTGATTGGCCCGGACGACGTGGTGCCGGCCAGCGTGCAGCTCGTCTGGTCGAACATGATGCTCCACGCCTCGGTCGATCCGGCCGCGCTGGTCGCGCGTTGGCAACGCGCGTTGACGGTCGATGGCTTCGTGATGTTCTCGTGCCTCGGGCCCGGCAGCCTGCGTGAGTTGCGTGATCTGTATCAGCGGCTGGGCTGGGGTTCGGCGCTCGCCGAGTTTGTCGACATGCACGACTTGGGGGACATGCTGGTTCAGGCCGGCTTTGCCGATCCGGTGATGGACCAGGAAACCTTGACCTTGAGCTGGGAGAGTCCGCAGGCCTTGCTGCTGGAGCTGCGCACGCTGGGCCGCAACGCCGCGCTTGATCGTGCGCCGGGCTTGCGCACGCCGCGCTGGCGCCAACGGCTCGAGTCGGAGTTGCAAGCCCTGGCGCGTGACGATGGCCGGATCGAGCTGCGCTTCGAGGTTTCTTATGGCCATGCCTTCAAGGCTGCACCCCGTGTACCGCTCAGTGCGGAGACCACGGTTTCGCTCGAAGACATGCGGGCGATGATGCGCGGCAAATCTCATCGAGACTGAGCGGTGGGGCTTGGTCATTGCCTGAGCTAAACTCATGGGCTTGCAAAATCAGGTTCGCCCGGGGGTCTTGTGCTTGCTGACCAGCGTCTCGTCGCAGCTTTGGATGGACTCATCGGCCTTTATCGGCTGGAGCGATAGCCATCCATGACTGCAACCACGTCGTCCGTTACCTGGCATGGCAGCGCTGTCCGAAGCCCCTTTCGGCTGGGCCGTGTCACGAGTTCCGGTGCCGATTGGGCCATTGACTGGGTGCTGGCCCGCAACTGTTCACTGGCCCCGCAACAGTTGCTGGGTTTTTATCTGTCGCTGTGCGTGCTCTCGTTGGGCATTGCATTGATGTTCTGGTGGCAAGGTGCCCGCATGGTGCTGCCATTCGCGTTGGCTGAATTGATGGGTGTGGGTGTGGCGCTCTGGTTTTACGCACGCCATGCCACTGACAAGGAATGCATTGCATTGACCGGAGATCGTTTCACGGTGGAACATGCTCATGGCTTGCATGTAGACCGTGTGGAGTTCCAGCCGGCATGGGTCCGGATCGAGCCCGAACAGGGGGACCGATCCTTGATCGAAGTGTCGGGACAAGGGCGGCGGATCGCAGTGGGTCGCTTCGTGCGGCCGGAGCAGCGGCGCCAGTTGGCTGAAGAGCTGCGTTTCGCGTTGCGCCGTTGGCGCCAGGGCGATGGGCAGCCAGCGACACCGTGAATTTTGAAAACTGAAACGACCATGATGAAGATGACGAAATCACTTTGGCAGCAGGCGGGCCAGTTCGGTTTGACTGCATGCCTGGGGTTCACGGCCTGCGCCGCCAGGGCGGTCAACAGCTTGCCGGGCGGCCCGGCGGTGAACCAGATGGATCTCCATCCGCCGGTGACCAAGATCGCCGCCGAGCAGCAGCATCTGCACTACTTCATGATGGCCTTGTGTCTGGCGATCTTCGTCGCCGTGTTCGGGGTGATGTTCTATTCCATCTTCAAGCACCGCAAGTCCGTCGGCCACAAGGCCTCGAACTTCCATGAAAGTGTGAAGGTAGAAATCGCCTGGACGGTGGTGCCCTTCATCATCGTGATCTTCATGGCGTTGCCGGCCACGAAGGCCGTGGTTGCGATGAAAGACACCAGCGCTGCCGACCTGACAATCAAGGCCACCGGCATCCAATGGAAGTGGGGCTATGACTATCTGAAAGGCGAGGGCGAAGGCATCGGCTTCGTCTCGACGCTCGATGTGTCGCAGCGCGAGATGTCCGATTCGGGCAAGCCGTCGGGTGATGACTATCTGTTGAAGGTCGACAATCCGCTGGTTGTGCCTGTCAACAAGAAGGTCCGGGTGATCACCACCGCGACCGACGTGATCCATGCCTTCATGGTGCCGTCATTCGGCATCAAGCAAGACGCGATTCCCGGCTTCGTGCGCGACACCTGGTTCCGTGCCGAGCAGACCGGCGACTTCTATGGCCAATGCGCTGAGCTGTGCGGCAAGGAGCACGCGTACATGCCAATCCATGTCAAGGTTGTGTCGGCCGAAGACTATTCCAAGTGGGTCGACGTCAAGAAGAAGGAAGCGGCGGCCAAGGCCGACGACCCGAACAAGGTCTGGGCCTTGCCTGAATTGATTGCCCGTGGCGAGAAGGTCTATGCCGCCAACTGCGCCGCTTGCCATCTGCCCACCGGCAAGGGCGGGGGCCCGATCAAGCCGCTCGATGGCGCGGCGGTCGTCCAGGACCCGGACAAGAGCAAGCAGATCCATATCGTGCTGAACGGCCAGAACAATGGCGCGATGCCGTCGTGGAAGCAGCTGAGCGACACAGAGATCGCCGCGGTCATCACGTATACCAAGAACAATTGGTCCAACAAGACGGAACAAGTGGTGCAGCCGACGGAAGTCGCCGCTGCCCGCAAGTAACGCCCGAACACGCCGCCGAAAGGAAGAACCATGAGTGCAGTACTCGACCCTCACGGCCACGCGGCCGGCCATGGCCATGACGACCATGCGCACGACTATCACCATCCGCATGGCTGGCGCCGCTGGGTGTTTGCGACCAACCACAAAGACATCGGAACGCTCTACCTGCTGTTCTCGTTCACGATGTTCATCTTCGGCGGCATCCTGGCGCTGCTGATCCGCGCCGAATTGTTCCAGCCCGGCCTGCAGTTCGTGAACCCGCAGCTGTTCAATCAGTTCACGACGATGCACGGGCTGATCATGGTGTTCGGCGCGATCATGCCGGCCTTCGTCGGCTTCGCGAACTGGATGATCCCGCTGCAGATCGGCGCGGCCGACATGGCGTTTGCGCGAATGAACAACCTGAGCTTCTGGCTGTTGATCCCGGCGGGCGTGATGCTGGCCGGGTCGTTCTTCATGCCGGGCGGCGCACCCGCTGCCGGCTGGACGCTCTATGCACCGCTGACGCTGCAGATGGGCCCGTCGATGGACGCCGGCATCTTCGCGATGCACATCATGGGCGCGAGTTCGATCATGGGGTCGATCAACATCATCGTGACCATCCTCAACATGCGCGCGCCTGGCATGACGCTGATGAAGATGCCGATGTTCTGCTGGACCTGGCTGATCACCGCTTATCTGTTGATCGCCGTGATGCCGGTGCTGGCCGGTGCGATCACGATGACGCTGACCGACCGCCACTTCGGCACCAGTTTCTTCAACCCCGCCGGTGGCGGTGACCCGGTGATGTATCAACACATCTTCTGGTTCTTCGGCCACCCCGAGGTCTACATCATGATCTTGCCGGCCTTCGGCATCGTCAGCCACATCGTGCCGGCCTTTGCCCGCAAGCGCCTGTTCGGCTACACCTCGATGGTCTACGCGACGTCGTCGATTGCGATCCTGTCGTTCATCGTGTGGGCGCACCACATGTTCACGACCGGCATGCCTGTCACGGGCCAGCTGTTCTTCATGTACGCGACGATGCTGATCGCGATCCCCACCGGCGTGAAGGTGTTCAACTGGATCGCGACCATGTGGCGCGGCTCGATGACTTTCGAGACGCCGATGCTGTTCGCCGTTGGCTTCATTTTCGTGTTCACGATGGGTGGCTTCACCGGCCTGATCCTGTCGGTGGCGCCGATCGACATCCAGCTGCAAGATACCTATTACGTCGTGGCCCATTTCCACTACGTGCTGGTGGCCGGCTCGCTTTATGCGATGTTTGCCGGCTTCTACTACTGGGTGCCGAAGTGGACCGGCGTGATGTACTCCGAGACGCGCGGCAAAATCCACTTCTGGGCCTCGCTGGTGTTCTTCAACATCACCTTCTTCCCGATGCACTTCCTGGGCTTGGCCGGGATGCCGCGACGCTATGCCGACTACCCGATGCAATTCGCCGACTTCAACATGCTGGCGACTGTCGGCGCATTCGGCTTCGGTTTGACGCAGGTCTATTTCTTCCTGTTCATCGTTATTCCGTGCATGCGCGGCAAGGGCGCCCCGGCACCGCAAAAGCCGTGGGAAGCCGCTGAAGGCCTGGAATGGGAAGTGCCGTCGCCGGCACCGTTCCATACCTTCGAGACGCCACCGAAGCTGAACGCTTCGGCGACCAAGGTATTGGCCTGAGAGCCGCGGCCGGTACGACCACGAGCGTGACGAACATGACGCCTGAACAAAGAAAAAACAACCGTCGCCTGGGCCTGATCCTGGGCTCGGTGGCGATCATGTTCTTCGTCGGCTTCCTGGCGCGCGCCATCCTGTTCGGCATCTGAGCGACGGCCCCATGACCGGTCCGAAACTGACTTCCCGCTTGAGCGCATTGCGTTTGGCCAATCGCCGCATGGTGGGCAAGCTCGCGGTCGTGGCCTTGCTGATGTTCGGCTTTGGCTATGGGCTGGTGCCGATGTACCGTGCGATTTGTGAGGAGCTGGGGATCAATGTGCTGTCGCTGGCCGATCAGGCCGTGCCGGGCAGTGCCCGGGCGCCGCGTGACCTCAAGAACACGCAGGTCGACCTGTCGCGCACGATCACCGTCGAGTTCGATGCCAACGCGCGCGGTCCCTGGGAGTTCCAGCCGGCCAAGCGTTTTGTCGATGTGCATCCGGGTGAGTTGACGACGGTGATGTACGAGTTCCGCAATGTGCAGAACCGAACGATGGCGGCGCAGGCCATTCCGAGTTATGCGCCGAAGCAGGCCACGCCGTACTTCACCAAGCTCGAATGCTTTTGCTTCAACGAATACACACTGAAGCCAGGGGAATCCAAGCAGTGGCCGGTGGTGTTCTATGTCGACTCGAAGCTGCCGAAGGATGTGAAGACGATTACCCTGTCATACACGTTCTTCGAGGTGGCCGGCAAGATTGCCGCCACGCCGCCATTGAAGAGCCCGCCGACATGAGCGAAGACGGCTTGAAAGCAGCCGTTCGGCGGCGCGGCTCCTTCGGGCAGACCTTGCGTGCAGTCGCGTGGTCGTTTTTCGGCGTGCGCAAATCGGCCGAGCATGAGAAAGACCTGAGCCAGCTCAACCCGATCCATGTGATCCTCGCCGCATTGATCGGCGTGGGCCTGTTCATCGCGGTGCTGGTGCTGTTGGTGAATTGGGTGCTTGCCAGCGGCGTGGCGGCGTCCTGAAGATCCACGCAACCCAGAATTCAAATTCGTAGGAGAGAAACCATGTCGGCAGCGACGCATCATCCCGCAGGGCAAGCTCCTCACTACTTCATCCCCTCGCCATCGCGCCACCCGGTGATGGCCTCGTTCGGGCTGTTCCTGGTGATCCTTGGCGCGGGCCAGTGGGTCAACGGCCATGGCTGGGCAGCCTATGTGCTGCTGTTCGGCTTGCTGTGGTGGGGCTTCGTGCTCAAGCAATGGTTTGGCGATTCGATTCGCGAGAGCGAAGGTGGCCTCTACAGCGACCGCATCGATGTGTCGTACCGCTGGAGCATGAGCTGGTTCATCTTCTCGGAAGTGATGTTCTTTG
>CAHJWV010000707.1 GCA_903643055.1 Burkholderiales bacterium
GTTCGCAAAGGCATCACCGAATGGATTCATGGCTGGAAGCTGCGTGGCTGGACAACCGCCGGTCGAAAGCCCGTCAAGAACGCCGACCTGTGGCAGCGGCTTGATGCCCTGCGAAACCTGCACGCGGTGGACTGGCGTTGGGTCAAGGGTCATGCGGGGGACCCTGGCAACGAACGCGCCGATGCATTGGCCAACCGCGGCGTGACACAGTCAAGCCGCTGAACGCTGCGGCCTGATGCCGTCGCAACTCCGCCTTAGCGACCTGGCGAAGCCTGGCCCTTTAGCTGGGCCAATTCGTCGAAGGTGTTGGCGTTGAAGAATGCGCCGACGTCGGTGAAGACCGTCTCGGCGCGCCGATGCCCGGCCGTCCACTGCTCCATTTTTCGGCCGCCGGCGTCAATGAACGAAGCCAGGCTGTCGGCCAATGAGCGTTTCATCAAGCAGAAGACGGGCTGAGGGTTCAAGCGACCGGCTTCATCGGTGACGGCCATGGCGATGTCGGCATGGGTTGAATCCATCGAGGTCCACAGCCGCCATGCCAGATCTTCCGGGAAACGCGGGCAGTCGCAAGGCACGGTCAGCAGCAAGGGCGTGCCGGCGTGCCGCAGCCCGGCGAGCGTTCCGGCCAGCGGGCCGGCGTAGGTGTCATCGGCATCGGGCCACACGGGAAAGCCCATCGCTCGGTAGGTGTCCAAATGGCGATTCGCGCTCAACATCAACGGGCCGACTTGTGGCGCCAACCGCTGCAGGGCATGCGCTGCCAGGGGCCGCCCCATGTGGTCTTGCAGGCCTTTATCGACACCGCCCATGCGGCTACCGCGTCCGCCTGCGAGCACGAGGCCGGTGATCTGCGAGCGGATGTCGGTTGTCGGGGTCAGCATGGCGCGGGGCTGACAGCGCTGCGCAAAGCTCGGTGACGTGTTCGGCCCTCGATGTACATCAGCGTGGCCCTCGGCTGGGCTGCACGTTCAGCCGCCGATGTAATGCATTTCGACGCGGCGCGGGCTTCGCCGCCCGTCGTCTGCGGGTCCAGCGCTTCGGAGTTGCGAATAACGATCGCCGCGCGATTGCCAAATCAAGCCGATGGCACTGGCGATCTGGTCGTCACTGCAGTTGCCGCGCAGCAGCGTGCGCAGGTCGTGCCCCTGCGACGCGAAGAGACACAGAAAAAGTTTGCCCTCGGTGGACAGGCGCGCGCGGTTGCAGTCCTGGCAGAACGCACGCGTCACACTGGAGATAACGCCGATCTCGCCACCCCCATCGGCATAACGCCAGCGTTGCGCGGTTTCCCCGATCGAACTCGGGTCGATCGGGATCAGCGGAAATACCTCGTTCAATCTCGCTATCACTTGGGAAGACGGCACAACGTCATCCATGCGCCAGCCGTTGGTGGCACCGACGTCCATGTATTCGATGAAGCGAAGAATTATCCGGCCAGCATGGTGCTTGCGGAAGTAGCGCGCCATCGGCAGGATTTCGCTGTCATTGACGCCCCGCTTGACGACCATATTGACCTTGATCGGCCCGAGCCCCGCCTGTTCTGCGGCGGCAATACCGTCCAGCACATACGCGACAGGGAAGTCGGCGTCATTCATGCGGCGGAAGGTGTCATCGGACAACGCGTCCAGGCTCACCGTCACCCGTTTCAAACCGGCTTGTTTCAGCGGCTGAGCTTTTCGCGCCAGCAATGAGGCATTGGTGGTGAGCGTCAGGTCCAGCGCTTGGCCATCGGGCGTACGCAAGGCGCTGAGCATCGCCACCAATTGGTCGATGCCTTTTCTCAGCAGCGGCTCACCGCCAGTCAAGCGGATCTTCTGCACGCCATGCGATGCGAACAAGCGGGCGACACGGGTGATTTCTTCAAAGCTGAGCAGCGACCGGTGCGGCAGGAAGGCGTAGTCCTTGTCAAACACGTCCTTCGGCATGCAATAACTGCAACGGAAGTTGCAGCGGTCAGTGACCGAGATTCTCAGGTCGCGCAAAGGGCGGCCCAGTGTGTCGGCCAACGCGCCGTTGACCTCGAAGGGCACCAGCGGGATGTGGGGCACGGACGCGGCGTAGCGGTGGTCGGCGAGTGGGATGACTTTGTCCGTCATCGGGCGATTGTGCGCTGGAGCAGATGACCGTTGGCGCGCGTGAGGTTCTCGCGGCGCTACGACGGAATCATCAATTCAGCAACGCGTTTTCGGGCAAGGCCGGCGTGGGTGTCACGGCCGGCGTTGTTGCGGATGTAGGCGGTAGGTTATCCGGAAGCAGTGATGCTGCCGACTTGGCAGCTTCGGGGCGGCGCGCACCGGTAAATCGCTTGGCCCAATAGCTGATACCCATGTCTTCGACACGGATCTCGCCGCCGGGGCGGGGGGCATGGATGAACTTGTTCTCGCCGATGTAGATGCCTACGTGAGAGAACGTGCGCTTCAGCGTATTGAAGAACACCAGATCGCCTGGCTTCAGCTCATTGCGCTTCACAATGACCAAGCCGGTGGCTTTGGCTTGTTCATCTGCGCGGCGAGGCAATAGCAAACCGAGGGTGG
>CAHJWV010000708.1 GCA_903643055.1 Burkholderiales bacterium
AGTTCAGACGTGTGCTCTTCCGATCTGATGCCATCGACACCGCTTCAAACTCGCTGCTGAGCGGCATGGCCAGCGAAGGCGCCTCGTCTTCGAACGGCACATCGAGCCAGGGCGGCGGTTCGCTCTCACGGGCCATCACCCGTGCCGCAGGCGCAGCAGCCACCGCGGCAGGCCTTGCGGCCTCGCGGCCGGGCGCCGCTGTGGTTGAAGCGGCGGTGGAAGCAGCAAGCGCAGCAACGGCGACTGTGTCAGGAGATGGCTCTGCCGCAGATGGCGTAAAGGGACGGCGCGGCTCGACCGAGGGCACCGCGGCGACAGGCAAAACAGCAGCAACGGGCGAAACGGCAGCAAGCGCCGGCGCTGCGGGAGATGCGTTTGCAGATGCAGGCCCAGGTGCCGGCGCTGATTCAGGCTTTGCCGTGGGCGTCGGCCTGCGACCCGCCACCGTTGCCGTCGACACCAAAGCGGTATCTGATGCAGGCACTGCCGAGGCAGGACAAACCGCACCCGAAGCCGCGGCGGATGTGCCCGGCCCCGGCAGGGCCGATGCTGTATCGGGGCGCGCACGAGGTGCCGATGCACCGACCTGCCCGGGCCGGAACGTCAGCATGCGCAGCAGCACCATCACCAGGCCGCTGTACTCATCGGGCGCCAGCGCCAGCTCGGCGCGACCGTGCAACACGATGCTGTACAACAACTGAGTTTCATCCGGCGCCAGCAAGCCCGACAAACGCGCGGCTGTCGGCGCATCCGGATCACTTTCGTCGATCGCATCCGGCACAGCCTGCAGCACCGCCATCTGCTGCAGCAAAGCGGCCATCTCTTCGAGCGTTCCGCTGGCCGACAAGCCGAGCGAGCGCAGCCCGTCGACCGACTGGATCACCGCCGCACCATCGGCTGCGGCCAAGGCCTCGACCAATCGAACCGCGTGGCTGCGATCGACAGCCCCGAGCATCTGCCGCACACCGGCTTCGCTCAAGCTGCCGGCCCCAAACGCGATGGCTTGGTCGGTCAGTGACAAGGCATCGCGCATCGAGCCGCGCGCCGCACGCGAAAGCAAGCGCAAGGCGCCGGCCTCGGCTTCGATCTGTTCGGCCACCAGCACGCGCGCCAGATGCTCCTGCACCGTCTGCAGCGCCATCGGCCGCAGGTTGAACTGCAGGCAGCGTGACAGCACCGTGGGTGGCACCTTCTGCGGGTCGGTCGTGGCCAGCACGAACTTGAGGTACTCCGGCGGTTCCTCGAGCGTCTTCAGCATCGCGTTGAACGCGGTGTTGGACAGCATGTGGACTTCGTCGATCATGTAGACCTTGAAGCGGCCGACCACCGGCTTGTAGACCGCCTGATCAAGCAGCTGCGAGATCTCTTCGACACCGCGGTTCGACGCGGCATCAAGCTCCACATAGTCAACGAAGCGGCCGCTGTCGATGTCGCGGCAGGCATTGCACACGCCACAAGGTTGGGCTGTGATGCCGCCCTGCCCATCGGCACCGGTGCAGTTCAAGGCTTTGGCAAGAATGCGCGAGACCGAGGTCTTGCCAACGCCGCGGGTGCCGGTGAACAGGTAGGAATGGTGCAAGCGCTGCTGCGTCAAGGCATTGCTCAACGCCTTCACCACATGCTCTTGGCCCACCAACGCTTCGAAATCGCGGGAGCGGTATTTGCGAGCCAGTACGAGGTAAGACATCCGGCGATTCTAAGGTCGGGCCGGCGCCTCGCTCGGCCGGTGCCGGATAATCCACGGTTTCGCCAGCCGCACCTTTCCGATGAAGCCCACGCACGCGACCGATTCTTCCAACACCCCTCTCAGCTATGAACAGGCCGGCGTCAACTACGACCTGATCGACCCGCTGAAGGTCGCCGCGCAGCGCGCTGCGAAAGAAACCGGCGCGCACCTCGCGGCACACGGCTTCAGCGAGGTCGAGGCTTCGCGCGGCGAGTCGGCCTATGTGGTCGATGTCGGGCCGTTCTACATCGCATCGATCGTCGAATGCCTGGGCTCGAAGGCTTTGGTGGCCGACGAGATGAAGGCACTGACCGGCAAGAGCTACTACGACGGCATTGCGCAAGACACGATCGCGATGGCGATCAACGACCTGATCACCGTCGGCGCCACGCCGCTGGTGGTGCAAGCCTATTGGGCCGCCGGCGGCTCCGACTGGTTCTCCGACAACCAACGCGCGCAAGCGCTGGTGCAAGGCTGGAAGAAGGCCTGCGACGCCTGCCAGGTGGCCTGGGGCGGCGGCGAGACGCCGGCGCTGGCCGGCATCGTGGCCGAGGGCCGCATCGATCTGGCGGCCAGCTGCACCGGGCTGATCAATCCGAAAGAGCGGCTGTCGGTGGGTGACAAGCTCGCACCGGGCGACGTGATCGTGCTGCTGGCCTCCAGCGGCATCCATGCCAACGGCCTGAGCCTGGCGCGCAAGCTGGTCGAGCGCCTGCCGCAGGGCTACCTCACCGAAGTCGAACCGGGCCTGAGCTACGGTGAAGCGCTGCTGGCGCCGACCGTCTTGTATTCACCGGTCACCGAGGCCCTGTACAAAGCCGGCATCACACCGAACTACTGCGCCAACATCACCGGCCATGGCTGGCGCAAGCTGCTGCGCCACCCGGCGACGCATACCTATCGCATCCACACCGTGCCCGACGTGACGCCAGTGCTGAAGTTCATCCAGACCCATGCGCAGCAGGATGACCAAGAGGCCTACAGCACGCTCAACATGGGCGCCGGCTTTGCACTGTTCGTGAAGGCCGAAGACGCCGAGCGCACCGTGGCTGTCGCACAAGCACAAGGCGTTCACGCGATCATTGCCGGCCACATCGAAGTCGGCCCTAAGAGGCTCATCATCGAACCGCTGAACATCGAATATGGTGACGATGCATTGCAACTGCGTTGAGTACTTCAACGGTCTGTGCAAAGGCGCTTGAGATCACTTGAGGGCTTTTGGCCGCCGCCCTCAAAGCCTCGCCTACAATCTGCATTGACGGGCCTCCCCGCATGGAAGCGCGCCCAACCTGGTCAGGTCGGGAACGAAGCAGCCACAAGCGTTGCAACCAGTGCCGGGGGTAAGGCTCGTCACCCTTCCCCCACGCCATTCGATGCCCTTGAAGCCCTTCAAATTGGGCTGACAACAAGTCGCGCGATCGGGCGGGCGTTAATCAGGCGGGCTGATTCATCGATGTACATCGCAGCCAGGGCCCGATGGCAATGCGATTCAAGCCCAGGCCATTGCGGCCTTGCCGGCGCCTGCAGACAACCCGCTGACCAATGCCCCCCAGGCCATGTCGACCAATGACAAGCCCAAGGGCCAGTTCTTCATGATCGTCAAATTGGTCAGGTCGTAAGTGGCATAGGCAAAGAAGCCGAACGCTGCGCCATGCAGCGCGACCGTCATCCAGCCTGCCGTGGCCAGCTGTGGGGCAATGGCGAACATCACCAAGCCCAGCGGGAACAGCAGATAGAACGCGGCGGCCGCCACCAAGCGAGGCTGTGCAGTCATCAGATGACCGATGTCCTGCTGATACCAGTCGGTGGCGATCAAGCGCAACCAGACCATGTCGAGCGCCACCAGCACGACGGCGGTGACGGCATAAGCAATCAGGTATTTGGTCATCGGCATTCTTTCGTACAAGTCAACAGACATTGTGACGTTCGCATGCCGATGCGGTGGATTCAAGCGGGTTAAGTTTGATGAGGTGGCGAGACGACTCAGGCCAGCGCATAGCACTGCACCGGCTGCGCGCCAGGGGCTGGGCGCGGCATCACAGCGTCCAGGTGCAGATCCGGCGGCGCACTGCAGCGCGTGCCGCAACGCAGCAGCGACTCCATGGTCGAGCCGTCGTCATCAATCAATTCCGCAAGATAGTGATGCTCGCTGTTGAAGAGCAAGGCGCGTTGCGCTTCCTTGTGCTGCAACAAGATCAGGTAGCGAGCCATGTGCTGTGAGTTCATTCTTTTCATCGTCCTTCTTGTCTCTCAATGACGTTGAATCCTACGCAGCGCTCGGGATAAGACCAGCGGCCGGGGGCGGTTTTGCCTGTGAGAAAACGCTGACAACAGCCCTTCTGCGCCGATCGCCTCCGATGCGAAATCTGCGTGGCTTCCTACATCGGCTTTAAGAAACTTCCGACTTCAGCAATACAGCGGCAATGGAACACTTTTGTTCATCGATTCACTGTGATGCCTCACATCGTGATACTTCCGCCACTCATTACACCCGGCCCACTTCACGCCATCGCAGGCCAGCGAAAGACGCGTTTGCCGCTGCGCGGCGCGAAGAGGCAGCAGACGGCACAAATCACCGCACAACCCGCGAACCACCTTGCAAGCGTCATCAAGACCTTGACGCTCGCTGCATTGCTCGCCAGCTGCAATTGGGCTGCAGCCGAAATCCAGCTGGACGATGTGTTGGCGTCGATTCCAACAGCACCGATCGCCACTCATCCGGCGACACCCGGGCGTATCACGGCTCCACGTATCACGGTATCAACTTCGCGGAGTGCGGCGCCTTCATCGACGCCGGAGAAACCGGATGCCGAGGTCACCAGCGTGAGCTATCGGTGGTGGCTGGGCCGCGGCCGCACTCAGGTGGGCGTTGGTGTGGGGACTTTGGGCTACGTGATGGAGCCCTTTGTCGGGCGCCGCAGCAATGCGCAAGCCGTTACCGGCTCTGTGCCGATGATGACCGTCGGTTGGCGCTACAACGTCAGCAACTTCTCAGCCGTCTACGCAGACGCGTCTCGGGCCCAGGCGCTGAGCCGGGAAGCCATGGCTGCGCAATACAACACCCAGGTCGGCGTGGAATGGCAAACCAAAAAATCCCATCTGGGACTGGACAGCGGTCGCTTTGCGTTGCAGCTGGACAGATCGGAAGAGCACACGTCTGAACTCC
>CAHJWV010000709.1 GCA_903643055.1 Burkholderiales bacterium
GACGTCAGCGCCGCGCGCCTGATTGCCCAGCACAACCTGGACATCGTGGTCGACCTGCAAGGCCTGACCAATGGCGCGCGCCCGGCCATCGTCGGCATGCGGCCGGCGCCGATCCAGGTCAGCTACCTTGGCTTTCCCGGCACCTGCGGCCTGCCCGGCGTCGACTGGATCCTGGCCGACCGCTTCGTGATGCCCGAAGAGCTGCAGCCTTACATGACCGAGCGGCCGATCTATCTGCCGAACTGCTATCAGGTCAGCGACCGCCAGCGCGAAATCGCACCGACGCCGACCCGCGCCACCTACGGCCTGCCCGAAGACGCCTTCGTGTTTTGTTCGTTCAACAACAATTTCAAGTTTCGCGCCGATGTGTTTCGCAGCTGGATGCGCATCCTGAAGCAGGTCGACGGCAGCGTGCTGTGGCTGCTGGCCGACAACGAATGGGCCCACGAGAACATGCTGCGCGAGGCCGATGCGCATGGCGTCGCGCGTGAGCGGCTGATTCTTGCGCCGCGCGTTGCGCCGCCCGAGTACCTGGCGCGCTTCCAGCTGGCCGACCTGATGCTCGACACCTTCCCGTACAACGCCGGAACCACCGCCAGCGATGCGTTGTGGATGGGCCTGCCGATCGTGACCTGGTCGGGCCGCAGCTACATCTCGCGCATGGCCGGCAGCCTGTTGACCGCGGTCGGCCTGCCCGATCTGGTGAGCTTCACGCTCGAAGACTATGAACGCCTGGCGGTGCAGCTCGGGCAAAACCCGCTGCGCGTGGCCTCCTACAAGCGCTATCTGGCCGAGCACGGCCGGCAGTCGCGCCTGTTCGATGTGCCGACTCTGGTGCGCGACATCGAGCGCGAATTCGAGCGGCTGGCGCTGGCCTACCGCGAAAGATGAGCGCATAGTCGATACCGTGCATGTCTGACCGACAAGAGCCCTTCCTGAACCCCGACCCGCAGCCTGCCGCGGCCGGGCCGGCCCCTCCATCGTCGGACGAACAGCACCACAACGACGCCTTGCTGCAGGCGATGGTCTGGGTCAGCCGCCACCATGGGCGCGACCGCTCGCCCGAGTCGCTGCTGGCTGGCATGCCGCTGAACGGCATGCTGGGCCCGGACCAGGCGGTGCGGGTGATGCGCGAGGCCGGCTTCAATGCCGGGCTGATCCAGCGCACGATCGGCGACATCCATTCGCTGCTGCTGCCGGCCGTGCTGCTGCTGAGGAATGGCGATGCCTGCATCGTCGTCAAACGCCAGACCGCCGAGGCGGGCGCCGACAAGAAGCCCGGCGCGGTCACCTACGAAGTGGTGATGCCCGGGCCGGAGAGCCACACCTGCCAGGCGACCGAAGCCGAATTGAAGGGCGAATACACCGGCTTCGCGCTGGTGGCTTCGCCACGACTGCAAGCCGCCACCGGCAACAGCAACACCTCCGCCAGCGTGGCCGAGCTGCTGCTCGATCCGCGCGCGCATTGGCTGTGGGGCACGCTGCGCCGCTTTCTTCCGTATTACCGCTCGGCCTTGCTCGCGGCGCTGCTCAGCAATGTGCTGATGCTGGCCAGCGGGCTGGTGACCTCGGTCGTGTTCGACAAGGTGATCCCGCACCAGGCGATCGTCACGCTGTGGGCGCTGGCCACCGGCGGCTTCATTGCGCTGGTGTTCGACCTGATCGCGCGCCAGTTGCGCAGCCATTTGATCGATGTGGCCGGCAAGAAGGCCGATCTGATCATCGGCTCGTTGCTGTTCCGCCAGACGCTGGGCGTGCGCATGGAGCACCGCCCGGAGTCGGCCGGCTCGTATGCCCATCACCTGGCGCAGGTCGAGGTGGTGCGCGACTTCTTTGCCGGCGCCACGCTGTCGGCGATCAGCGACCTGCCGTTCATCGTGATCTTCGTGGCGATGACCTTCATCATCGGCGGCCCGCTGGGCTGGGTGCTGCTGGGCGCGCTGCCGATCATCCTCGGCATGGCGATCCTGATCCAGGGCTCGCTGCGCCGCTCGATGACGGCCAACATGACGCACCACGCCGATCTGCAAGGCCTGCTGGTCGAGGCGATCGAAGGCCTGGAAGACCTGAAGGCCGTCGGTGCGCAAGGCCGCTTTCTGCGCCGCTATGAAGACGCCACCGCGGCCGGTGCCGAATCGGCGCTGCGGGCCCGCAACCTCGGCGCCTGGACAAACAATGTCTCGGCGATGGCGCAGCAACTGGTCACGCTGGTGATGCTGGTCGTGGGCGTCTATCTTATCAAGGAGGGCTCGATCTCCGGCGGTGCACTGGTGGGCGCAATCATGTTCGCCGGCCGGGCCGTTTCCCCGTTGGGCAGCGTGGTGGCCCTGGCCACGCGCTACCAGGGCGCGCGCGCCGCAATGGTGTCGCTCGATCAGATGATGAAGCTGCCCGTAGAGCGCACACCGGGAGCAAGTTATGTCGCCAATCACCAGATCACCGGCCGCATCGGTTTGCATGAGCTGAGCTTCGCCTACCCGCCCACGTCGCCGAATGCGCTGGCGCCCAAGGTGCTGAAGGGCATCAACCTGAAGTTCGCAGCGGGCGAGCGGGTCGTGATCCTCGGGCGCATCGGCAGTGGCAAGTCGACCGTGCTGCGCCTGATGGCGGGGCTGTATCAGCCGACCGAAGGCATGGTCGATGTCGACGGCATCGACCTGCGCCAGATCGACCCGGCCGACTTCCGCTCGAAGGTCGGTTTCGTTTCGCAGGAGCCACGGCTCTTCAAAGGTACTCTGAGAGATAACGTGCTGATGGGCCGCACGACGATCGATGCGCCACGCCTGAACGAAGTTGCGCGCGTCACCGGCCTGGACCGCGTGATCGCTTCGCACCCGCTGGGCTGGGAGCTGTCGGTCGGTGAAATGGGCAACCTGCTGTCGGGCGGCCAGCGGCAACTGGTGGCGCTGGCGCGCTGCCTGGTGACGCAGCCGCAGATCCTGCTGATGGACGAGCCCACCAGCTCGATGGACGCGCAATCGGAAATCATGTTCCTGCGCCAGCTGAACGAGGCCATCGGCTCGCGCACCGTCGTGATGGTCACGCACCGCCCGGCCGTGCTGGAACTCGCGCAGCGCGTGGTCGTGGTCGATGGCGGCAAGGTGATTCTCGACGGCCCGAAGGCCCAAGTGCTGGCCGCGCTCTCGGGTGCGAAGCCCGCCGCATCGGCCACGCCGGAGGTCAGCGCGTCGACCAACGTCCACATGCATCCGTCGACGCAGCCGGTGCAGCGCGAGGCTTCGGTCTAGCGCCAGCCTCCGCTCAAGCAACAAGCCATGTTCAGTTTCCTGAAAAAGTCCAAGCAGCCGGCCAGCCGCGACATGGCCTACATCGCCGA
>CAHJWV010000710.1 GCA_903643055.1 Burkholderiales bacterium
CCGACCAACGTGATGGGCGCCACCAAACGCGCCGCCGAATTGGTGATCAGCCACATGGCGGCCAAGGCCACGCCACGAAGTTCATGGCGGTGAGGTTCGGCAACGTGCTGGGCTCCAGCGGCAGCGTGATTCCGAAATTCAAGGAGCAGATCGCGAAGGGCGGGCCGGTGACGGTGACGCATCCGGAGATCATTCGGTACTTCATGACGATCCCGGAAGCCGCGAGGTTGGTGCTTCAGGCCGGCGCGATTGGCGAGAGCGGTCAGGTGTTGGTGCTGGACATGGGCGACCCGGTGAAGATCGTCGATCTGGCCAAAACCATGATCAGGATGTCAGGGCGTGGTGAGCAGGACGTTGGTATACGTTTCACGGGCTTGCGGCCAGGCGAGAAGCTCTTTGAAGAGTTGATCGCAGACTCCGACAAGACGCTGCCAACGCGGATTTCCAGCGTAAGAATTGCCAAGCTGGGCGCCACGGGTGCAAGGGACCTGCTGGAGTGGCTTGCTACGACACATGGCGCTGCCGGGCGCCATCGCAGCGAAGTCGCGAGCGGCTTGTCTCGCTTCGTGCAAGAGTACGTGCCGAGTTCAACGGTCGCTGGCGAAAACTAGTCGCGATGGGGCATCGCGACCTGTCCTGTCTGCGACGAACGGGTGACTTGGCCGGGCAGTGATGGGCCTTTGTTGGGCTCGGCCGGAGACGGTTCGGTGTGAACTCAGACGCCGGGCTGCGTCTGCAATCGGGCTTCGATGATCTCGACCATCGGTGCGAGCATCGCTGCCCAGGAGTGCGTTGCTTCGACGTAGTGGCGAGCATTCTTGGCCATCACTTCCGCGAAGCTGCGATCGTTCAACACGCGCAGCACAGCAGCGGCCAACTCTTCGGTTCCATTGGCAACCAGCAGATCCCGTTCATGCCAGGCCTCGAAGCCCTCCAGGCCCATGGTTGTCGACACGGTGGGCAGGCCCAACGCCATGTACTCGAGCACCTTGTTCTGAACGCCGGCGCCGAGGCGCAGTGGACACACGCCCACGGCGCCACCTCGCGCAGCGACGGCCACGTCGGGCACTTCGCCACTGACGTCAACGCCGTCGAAAGCGGCGAGTTGTGCGGCCTGTTCGGGCCGGATTCGACCGATCAGGCGAAGACGGACATCGGGTCGGATGCGCCGAACCCGCGGCAGGACTTCCAAAGACATGTACATCGCCGCATCGAAGTTCTGCAGGCTGAACATGTTGCCGATGAAGATAATGTCGCGCCCGCCCGCATCGAACTGATACGGCATCGTATCGAGGGCCACACCGTTCGAGACGACGCTGACGCGTGAAAGTTTCTCCGGCCGGTCGCCGAACAGATGCCGACGGTCGATGTCAGACACCAGGAAGCTGTGATCGAAATGGTCAACGATCGCCTCTTCATAGGCGCGCAAGCGGTCCGCCTCCAACGAATAGATCCTGGCGCGAAGGTCACTTTTGGAGTTGGAGACGCGGGTCGAGCGAATCCGTTCGTAGTTCAGCGAGATGGCATCGGTCATCTCAAGGAACTTTGGGCCCGGCGCATCCTTGATCACGTCTCCCACTCGGATCAAGTGAGCCAGCGCGCCGTCATGTTCGGGCATCAATTCAAGCGCACGCCGACGGAACCCCTCGTGGCGGTAATACGCCACCTGCAACGGCGTCCGTCCGGGAAGCGCAAGGGCGCTGCTCAGCCAGGAACGCCACTTGGGCAGGTAGATGCGCTCAACCCGATGGAAGACACCATCGTCGGGCAGCGGCATGGCCATCTCCTCGGCGGTGTCGCACAAACTGAGCAAGGTCAGCCGGTACCGAGCAGAGAGGGCGCGGCAGAGTTGATAGATGCGCAGGCGGTCGCCGCCGACAACGGGATACGGAAAGCGCGGCGTGAGGATCAAAAGGCGCTTCATACCGATGCCCTTCCCCGCGAACGCGATGACGCATGCCCGCGGAGCGACACGCGCATCCACGGCGAGAACCAAGATGGAATTTGGCGTGCCAAGACGACCGGCAGCCATGGGGCGATTTTTGTCATGATTTCTGCAGGCAAGTCAGCTGCTCATCTGAGAGCTGCGGCCAGCGAGATTCTTTACGGTCCTTGGATTCATCCGAAGCCTTAAACCAAATGGGTAAGCCATGTGCGGTATGGCGTGAACAGTTCAAGAACGTAAGGGTTGGTCCAATATATAAAAACAAACATGCCGCTGGCAATGAGCAACGGAATGGCTGCATTGCGTCGTCCAACGAGCAAGCTCACCAGAAAATAGATGGGCAGTCCATCCATCGGTGAGAAAAACATCCGCACCCGCCCCCCCACTTCAAATGAGTCGAACATGTATGGAGTCGTCAGGGCCGCGATGGAAATGGCGGCGGCTTCCGCTGAATACTGTTCCTTGAAGTGATCGAGCCTGATGATGATTGTCGCGAACAATGCCAATCCAAGGAGCGCTTTGAAGTTCAGGCTGCGCGCGTCCGCGAAGTCGCCTTCGATGTAGACCTGCGGCAGGAACAGAGCTGATATGAAAGAGAACAGTATTGCAAGTCCGAGTACGGAGGTCAGCAGCCAGAATCTGTTGCAAGTGCCTTGATTGATGCACAAGTAAATCAGGGCTGCCAGTGCGGCCGCGGAGTGCGCAAAGATGGCGGCGACAAGAATGACTCCAGCGTGCAGTTTGGAGTGCCGTGACGCCGCGATGGCGCAGAGAAATAGCCCTGCTGCAAGGCCCGCCCTGATGTAGAACATCTGGGCGCTATAAAAGACGATTAGACAATAAAAGCCGAAGCAGATGATCGCTATGCGGCGGTTGCGTAGTACCTGGTGCAAGCCTTTCCATATCAGGACGTTGGAAATCAACGCCGTCACCAGCAAGTACAAGTCGAAATCGAGGCCTAGCTCTCGGAGAATGAGCGAGTACGCAATCCACCCGGGTTCTACGCCGAAGGTGAAAATTGAGTCGAAGGAGAAGCTGTTAAACCATTCTTCGTAGACTTGCCAGTCGCCACCCGTCTGGTACCGCAGTCCGGCGATCAGCGTACTTGCCAATATCAATGGGAAAAGTGTGATGTGCGGATGAACGCGGAAATTCGGTTGCCCGATCGTCAGCGACGCATGAGCAATCGCCATCGCTGCCAGGAATGAAAGGGCTACATACGGGAGCATAGTGTCGAGGCTGTTTGGAGTCGGCGGCTGATATCGAATGCGGTTGCTTATTCGAGAATGAAGGTGCGTTGCCACGAGTGTGGGTTCGACCAAACTTTATGGTTGATAGGTCGCGCGCTGCAGAGTTGCTTTTGCTTGCCTGCGGCCAGAAACCAAAATGCACTGTTGCGCGCCCCGGAGTCGCGGCGAGGTGAAGGGGCACCGCATATCGACGGCATTAATTACATTGCTTGCGGATAAGTGTAGTTAAGTGCGTATTCAGGAGTCGTATTGCGACGACCAATCGGGCGAGCGGGCACGCCCCCCACGATGGTCATGGGTTCGACATCCTTGGTGACGACGGCGCCCCCGTAGATCACGGCGCCTGCACCTATATGCACACCGGGCATGATATTCACGTTTGCAAAAATCACCGCGTGGTCGTCAATTCGGACTGGCGCGATCACCATTTCGAAGAAGGGTGATTCTGGGTCGTGACCAGCAGTGAAGATCGTGACGTTCCGCGCGATCGAAACTTGCTTGCCAATCTGGATGCTTCCGCGGTTGTCAAACAGGCACGAACGATTGACAACAGAACCCTCGCCCAGGGTCACGCTCCCTGGCCTGTAGAACTGGAAGCCCATGCCGATGGATGCGTGGGGTCCGAGCTTGAAACCCAGCAGACCGAAGTAAATCCGGCGCATGAAATAAAAGGGCAGGCACTGGGCGAGGCTATTGACGATGCTCACCAGCAGATGTTTGAGCGTGCGCAGCGGACCGCGAAACACTGAGCGATATATGTGCAGCACCCGGCGCACCGCAGGCAGAAGGTGGCTGGCAGAGGCAGCATGCCAATTGCTGGTGAGGCCCAGGCGGGTCGTGCAGAGGAAGTACTCGCGCATCGCCTTGCCGAACTTGCGGTCGCTCACCCCGCCTTCTGCCATGTAGGCGACGCTGGCAAAACGCTTGAAGTCGCACCCGGCGCAGAAGATCCGCAATAGCCAGTCAGTGTCGATGGCGATCCGCAGGCTGGTGTCGAAGTGCCCGATCTTTTCAAAGCAAGCGGCTGAAGTAAGGGAGCCAGGATGCGCAAAACCTATGCTGCCGCGAGCGATGCCGCGTCCCGTCGGGGAAGTGCCCCGGATGGTCAGTGTGGGTTCGTTGTGGTCGTTGAACTTGAGGACGTCGCAGTACAAGACGGTCGGCCGCTCTTTGCCGTCTTGCAGCGCGGGCATGGCCCGCGTGAAGTGATCCTGGTGCAGCAGATCGCCAGCATTCAAAAAAATGATCCAACCGCCGCGGGCGTGGCGAACGCCCTTGTTCCAGGCGTCAGCGATGCCGGCGTCGGGCTCCGAGAGTTGGAAGGCAATGTCCTTTTTGAACTCCGCGGCCACGCGCAGAGTGCCGTCAGTGGATGCGCCGTCGATCAGGACAATTTCGAAGTCTCGGGTCGTCTGCGCCGACAGCGACTGCAGCGTGCGCCTCAGCGTGTGTTCGGCGTTGCGAACCGCAACGACGACGGATATGAGCGGGGTAGATGAGGCCATGGTCATTGGGGGTGAGGCTGATGGGCCCGCCGGCGAGTCGCCAGTCATGGCAGCAAGCTGCGATAGGCCGCAAGCGTTTGGTCGAAACAGCGATCCCAACTGAACTGTTGGCATCGTTCCAGCCCGAGTCCCTGCAACTTGGCGCGTATTTGGGGGTCGGTCGTGGCCATGACCGCTTTGGCGAGCGAGGTAGGGTCGCGAGCATCCTCGGATACGCACAGCGCTGCACCGCCGATTTCGATGACCGCCTTGCAGTCGATGCATACGACAGGACACCCTGCCCGCATCGCCTCAAGCACCGGGATTCCGAAACCCTCGTACAACGACGGATAGAGAAGGCACTCGGCTTGGTTGTATAGAAGGTTCAGACGGGCGTCATCGACGAAACCGAGATGGCGCACGCGATCACGCGTGGTCGAGGGGACCGAGGCAAGTTCCTCTTCGCTCAATGGGCCACCACCCACGCAGTGCAATTCGAAGTCGGGTAGAAGGCTCAGCGCGGAAAGGGCCAGCGAGAAGTTCTTGTAGCCAGCGCGCTGTCCGACGAACAGGATGAATGGACAGTTGCCCTTGGTCGGGGCTAATTCTTCATCCTGAAGTGGATGGAAGCATTCGGGAGCGCCGTGATGAATGACGCTGATCTGCTGGCTGGCGCGGATGGGAACAAACTCCAGCAGGTCCTGACGCGTAGCCTCGGAAATACAAATGATGTGTTGCGCTTGCCGAATGGCACCGACCATCTGCCACTGGTGTCGCCATTTTTTCTGCCCGCGCACGAAGCGTTGATAAACGAAGTCGTGGACTGTAACGATGCTTGGTTGCGACGCATCAATTGGGCGGCGATAGTATGTCGAGTGATATACGTCAAAACGCTGATCGCTGGCCGGTCGCGCGCGGCGCATTCGCTCCAGCAGACGGCCAGGTCGTTCAAGGCGCTGCACTGCGAGAGCATCGGCATTCGAAAAGGTTTGCTGCGCCGGCTGTTCGAGGGTCAAACAGACCCCATGCTCCGGTTTGAAACGCCTGAACAGCTCACGGAAATAGGTTGTGATGCCACCGTGTTTCTGTAGGGAAAAAATGATTCCGTCGATGTGTACGCGCACGATGGGTAAATAGGAAGTCGAAATAGCTTATGGCGTGATTGAAGCGTGGTCCTCGCGGGAGAGTCCGGTTGCCCGCGCCCTTGGTTTGACGCCGAATGGCGCCATTCCCTTCGTGTGCCTAAGAATCCGCGAGTGGCGGGCGTTCGATGGCAGGTGCCGACGTGGCGGGGCTTTGAGAGGGTGGGCGCCGCAGCCGTCTATACCCGCTGACCAACGAGCGCATCGCGCCCGGGGGGGCAATGCTGATGACGTACATCGCCAGTCGCTTGATCGGATTTCGGATATGCGAGGCCAAGTAACGATGGAACTGCGCCTTGTCGTATCCCAGTTCCGAACGTAAACGCATGGCCACGCGAAGCGATAGCCATTGATAGCGATGTTCCATGACGTCGGCTGCGTTTTGAGCTTGCCCGGCGATGACCGGAAACTGACGCGCCACGGCCGCGCACATGGCCTGGAAGCCAAAGAACACACCGTAGGAATCGTGCTTCCAGGTAAAAGTGTCCGTCCCGTCGACGCGGTTGGCGACGGAGGGCTCGGAGACAATGCCCGCGACGGCTCCCGGCGCAGCGAGTAACTCGCAAATGCGGCCGACATGCGTGTAGTAGGTGCCTTTGTACGGGGCCGGGGAGGTGGTGGCCCAGCGTTGCCGATCGACGATGCAGCCGCCGATGAAGCCAGCTGCCCAGAGGTTGTTCGCGACGAAATCCACGCCGGACATCTGCGCGGGTGGCGCATCGAGGGCTTGGCCGATGACACGCTCGCCGTCGTCGCTCACATAGACGTAATTGGCGAATACGAACGCGCTCGACGACTGTTGCAGCAGATCATGAACGCGCTGCACGGCACCCGGCAGGAAGTAGTCGTCCTCGCCGACGATCCAGGCGTAATCGCAGTCGCACATGTCGACGGCGCGTTGGATGTTGTCGTCGATGCCCAGGTTGGCTGGATTTCGGCTGATGACGACCCGGTCCGAGAGTTCGGTCAGTTCGATGTACACCGCGGTATTCGTGTCATCTATCGAGTCGTCGGCGACGAACACGCGGACAGGGCGGTCACCGGCGGCCTCCAGCGCTGACAGGACACAACGGCGCAGGAAATACGGCCGCTTGTAGGTGGGAATGCAAATGCCGAGAGTAGTCATGAGGTCGAGGCCTAGTCGTCAGACCGGAGCAGCGCTTCGGGCCTGCCCGCAAATGCGGCGTCGCAGCCAACGCAGCCCGTACAGCCCCGCCTGCGGTATCAACATCAGCGGCACCATGCGCGTCCAGGCGATGGGTTCCCACCAGGTATAGCGCAGCAATTGGCAGTGCTCGGCGAGTGTAAGCGCGCGCGGTTTGGTGCCCATGCGCACGATCAGGATCATGCTCGGCAGCGTGTCGCGCATGGTGCGGCGCTTGACGGCGGCGATCGTCGCGGCTGAGAAGCCCAGGCCTGGCGCCTGCTCCAGCAGCAGCTTCATGAAGTGCAGCCCGAAGGCATGGAACATGCGGTAGCTGCCGGTGAAGGCGTCGCGCGCGGCGACCAGTGCGTCGGCGGTCACGATCTTGATGCGCTGTGGTTGCGCTGCCAGCAGCCGCAACAGCACGTGTGTCAAGTAGATGTCGGTGCCGAGATGCTGCGTACGGTTCGGTACGCTCACCCAGGCCTGGCGCTCGACGAAAAAGGCCGACAAGAAAGTGGACCAGACGCCGATGGCCTTGAGCAGCGCGTCGTTGCTACGCGTTACCAGGGTGCTGTCGAGCTTGATGATGGGCGGGGCGCGGAAGGCCGGGTCGTAAGTGCCCCTGAACGAGTAGCCGTTGACGAAACAGAACAGCAGGTCCGGCTGGTCATGCACCATCGCTAGCAGCCGCCGCAGCGAGCCGGGCAAGAGCACATCGTCGTCCGACATGAAAAGGATGTAGCGCCCCGTGGCCAATTCGCTTGCGCGGTGGATGTTGCCGTCGATGCCCTCGTTGCTGGCATTGCGGTGCAGCACAAGCGGGCGATTGTGGCGGCGTTCAAACTCACGCAGCATCGCCGTCGGGTCGACCGGCGATGCATTGTCGGAAATGACGATCTCCACGTCCTCGTCATGAAAGCCGTCCTGGCGCGCCAACTCCTCGAGTGTTTGCGTCAACATTTCGATCCGATTGAAGGTTGGGATCGCGATGGTGATCAGTGGCGCGTCGGCGCGGGCTGCAGGGCTCATGGTGCGTGGTCTGTTGGGATGCTCAGGCGGCTGTCGGTCCGGCGTCAGGCCGTAGCCTGCGTTTCGGGGCGCGCGGAGCGGGTGATGGATAGGAAGCGCAGCGGCAGGATCCAGCCGGCCGTCAGCAAGAAGGACACCAGAATGCCCAGCACGATGCCAGGAGCACCCCAACGGGAGGCCAGCAGCCATTGCGCAGCCACACTGATCAGTGACTGCCAGACGATGTAGCGGTTGATCACGGCGACCTGGTTGCAACTCAGCAGCGCGGTTGCAAAACTGTCGGACCACACGCGTATCGCGACGTACATCAGCCAGCCCAGCGTCAGCGCCAGAGGCAGCGCTTCGATCTTGCCGCCGGTGAGCAGCCGCACGATCGGATCCATGCCCAATACAAGCGGCAGACCAATCAGCGCCACCAGCAGCAACCCCATCCCCAGAACGCGGACCACCTGATGCCGCATACCCGAGAGGTCGCCACGGAAGAAGCGGTCAGACAGCGGCGTCCACGAGGCCGCCAACAGCACGCTGTGCAGCGTCAGGATCGTGCCGAAGGTCTTGCTGGCGAGGTTGTATTCGGCCACCTGCGCACTCTGCAGCAGTCGCGACATGACGATGTAATCGCAGGACAGCGCCAATGTGCCCGTCAGCCCGAACAGCAGGAAGCCGCGCGTCGCATGCAGCAGCCTGCGCAGCGCGCGGCCGTCGAGCCGTACGCGCGGACGAGCACCCGAGATGACAGCCGAGATCAGAAACACTGCCAGGATGGGCAACGCAGTGGCTAGCGAACCCCACAGTTCGCGATGGTGCGGTGCGATAGCAGCACCGCGTGCGCCGAGCAAGATCCCAGCGGTGAGCGCCGCCTGCACTGCCGGTGCCACGACCGGCCAGGTGCTGCGGTGGATCGCGTGGAGCACCTGGTGAAACACGGTGGTCAGCCCCAACAGCATCAGAGCCCACAACAGCAGCGTCACGCTCACG
>CAHJWV010000711.1 GCA_903643055.1 Burkholderiales bacterium
TTTGCAGGCCGCCGCAGATGCCCAGCACCGGCCGGCCCCGCGACGCATGGCGGGCAATCGCCGCGTCCAGCCCCTGCGCGCGCAGCCAGGCCAGGTCGCTGCTGGTGTGCTTGGAGCCGGGCAGGATGATCCAGTCGACATCGTCGAGCGCCGCCGCAATGCGCGCCCAGCGCAGGCGCACGCCGTCGAGCCCGCGCAGCGGCTGGAATTCATCGAGGTTGCTGATGCGCGGATAAGCCACCACCGCGATGCGCAGCCCACTGCGCCCGCTCGGCGAATCATCGAACACGCCGTCTTCCTCGGGCAGGCCATGGCCGCGCCACATCGGCAACACGGCCAGCGTCGGCACGCCGGTCAGCTGCTGCAGTTGCTCGGGGCCGGGGGCCAGCAGAGCCGCGTCGCCGCGAAAGCGGTTCAGCACATAACCTCTCAGCAGCTGGCGTTCTTTTTCAGGCAACAGCTGGTGCGTGCCATAGAGATGGGCAAAGGCGCCGCCACGGTCGATGTCGGTCACCAGCAGGCAGGCGGCTTCGGCGGCGAGCGCGGTACGCATGTTGACGTAGTCGCTCGAATGCAGGTTGATCTCGGCCGGCGAGCCGGCACCTTCGATCACCAGCACCTCGTTGTCGGCGCGCAAGGACTGCAAGGCCTCGCGGGCATAAGGCCACAGCTGGTCGCTGCGCTCGCGCCACGGCATGCGCTGCAGATCGGCGCGTACCTGGCCCATCACGACCACCTGACTTGCGGTATCGCGCTCGGGCTTCAGCAGCACCGGGTTCATGCGCACCTCGGGCATCGCGCGCGCGGCCAGCGCCTGGAAGTATTGGGCGCTGCCGATCTCGCCCAACGCGTCGCCCAACGCGTCACCCAGCATGTCGCTCGACAACCCGCTCGACATCGGATGCGACAGGCGATCGCCACCCGAAGGCACGACGCGCGCGTTGTTGCTCATGTTTTGCGCCTTGAAGGGCGCGACCTTCAGGCCCTGCCGCGCATACCAGCGGCACAGCGCCGTCGCAAGCCAGCTCTTGCCGGCGCCGCTGGTGGTGCCGAGCACCATCACCGCGCGGGCGCTCACGGCGCAAGGGCCCGCTGCCAGGCCGCCTGCAATGCATCTTGCGCATCAGGCGCTTGCACGCTGACGCGTACACATCCAGGCAGCCCGAGCGAGGTGGCATCGCGCAGCTTGACACCTTGCGCGCGCAGGCGCTGCAGCTGCTGCGGCAGCAGCGATTCATCGGCAATGCGCGCCACATAAAACGGTGTCACGCTCGGCTCGCAGATCCAGCCCATCGCCTGATGCTGCGCCCACTGGCGCTGTTTCCACACGCGCAAGGTGTCGAGGCTCGCGCGCAGCCATTGCTGCACGGGTGCGCTCACCCAGGCCGTCAGCATCGCGACGCCATGGGCGCCGAGCGGCCAGCTTGGGGCCAGGCGGGCCAGCGATTCGCACATCGATTCCGATGACGCAGGCGCAATGGCATAGGCCGCACGCACGCCGGTCAGGCCCAGCGCCTTATTCGGCGACATCAGCTGCCACGCCGTTGCCGGCGCAGCCAGCGCTTCGCCTTCCAGCTGCAAAGGGGCATAAGCGGCATCGATCACCAGCAGCGATTCGTCACGCAATACGGGTGGGCGCCGCGAGATGCCGCGCGGGCTGGCCGGCTCGGTGTGCCACACCAGGCGCGCATCGCCAGGCAGGCTGGCTGCGCGAAGGCGCTGCGCTTGCATCGCCCGTTCGTAATCGCCATAGCCCGGCCGAGGCACATGCACCGACGCTTGCGGCCAGCGCTGCGCAACCGCCGCAGTGAAGCGGCCGATGAATTCGCTGGCGCTGGCGGCCAGCACGATGCGATCGGCCGGCACGCGATGGAACTCGGCGAGCCGCTCGCGCAACGCTTGATAGCCGGGGTCGGGGTAGCGGCCCGGGTCGGCCTCTTGCAATGCGCGCAGCGCCGCAGGCGCTGGCCCGCAGGCATTGGCATTGGTCGAGAAATCCCAGCGTGGCACGCCTTGCGCGTCGGGCCCGCCATGCATCGGATGTGATGCCTCCACCGGCGGCCTCAAGCCGGCCTCACCATGCACACCACCATCGCGATCAGCCAGCCCGACCAGGCGGCCGCGGTGGCGTAGCGCAACGCACGGCGCATCGCGCGTGAGCCGGGCGGTGCGCTGTTTTCGTTCAACGCATAGACGCCGGGCTTGGTCAGGCGCACGCTCAGGCGCAAGGCCATCGCACCCATCGGCCAGCCGCCGTTGGGCGATGGCGTGCGGCTCGCCTGATGCTTCAGCACGCGCCATGCATTCAGGTTTAAGGTGGGGCGCAGCAGAAAGGCCGTCAGCCGCGAAGGTATCCACGACAGCACGTCATCAGCATGCGCCGCAAACTTGCCGGCCCATTCCCAGATGCCACGGTAGCCCCACATCGCATCGGCCGTGTTGGCAAAGCGGTAAAGCACCGCACCTGGCAGCCCGACCACGGCATACCAGAACAGCGGTGCGATGACGGAATCGGCGAGGTTCTCGGCCAATGTTTCGATCGCGGTTTCACGCACTGCGGCTTTATCGGCCCGGGTGGTATCGCGGCTGACCAGACGGGCGAGGCGCTCACGTGCCGGGCCGATGCCCCGTCGCAGTTCGTGCTCCACCGCCCTCACCTCGTTGTGCAGCATGCGCCAGGCAAACATCGGCTTGAGCAACAGCGCCAGCACCGGCGCCGAGCACCACAGCGGCAGCCGGCGCAGCTCTTGTTCAATCAGCCACGCCGCGCCCACCAGCACCGCCGCCATCAGCAGCCATGCCACCGCGCCGCCATACATCGCCACGCGCGGCGTTTTCACCCGCAGCCAGCAGCCCACCGGCCACAGCAGCTTGCCTAACCAGGCGACGGGATGCAGTGCGTTGCGTGGCTCGCCGAAGGCGGCATCCAGCAGCCAGGCCAGCAGCAGCGCGAGCGCGAGCAGCCAGTCGGGTTGATGGAAGGAGAGCGAAGGCATGGCGTGGATGCTGGGTACGAGTGCTGGGTGCGGGTGCTTGGTGCGGGATGTCCGTCTTCAATCTCAGTCTTCAATGCCACGCTGGGCCGGCACACCGGCTTTGAAATGGTGCTTCACGAGGCTCATCTCGGTCACGGTGTCGGCCAGTGCGATCAATTCCGCCGGTGCGTTGCGGCCGGTCAACACCACATGCACATCGGCCGGCCGCTCGCGCAGGCTGGCCAGCACCGCATCCAGTGCCAGCCAGCCATAACGCAGGGGATACATGATCTCATCGAGCACGATCAGGAAATGCGCACCGGCGCGAATCGTCGCTTCGGCCTTCGCCCAGCCATCGCGGGCAAGCTGGGCCGAGTGCTCCAGGTCCTTGCTCTTCCAGCTGAAGCCGTCGCCCAGACCTTCGATCGGTACGCCGAGCTGCTCGAACACCCGGTGCTCGCCAAAGCGCGCCGATGGCACTTTCATGAACTGGTAGATCTTCACCGCCTTGCCGCGGCCATGGGCGCGCAGCGCGAGGCCGAAAGCCGCGGTGCTCTTGCCCTTGCCATCACCGGTGTGGACCAGCACCAGCCCGCGGCGCTCGCCCTCGGGCCGGTCATATCGTCTCTCGCTGGGCGGGGTTTCAATCTGCATGGGGTCTCCGGAGCAGGCGATTGTGATCAATCGCCGATCGATCGGTGTGTCTGGGTCACCACCGATGCGCGGTCATCATCGAATTGCGGTACCGCGAGCCACTGCGAGCCCAGGCCTTCGATGCGCACCGCGCCTTCGAACACCTCGGCCATCGCGGCATGCAGCGCCCGATCATCACGCTTGCCGGCGGCGCGTAAGCGGCCGGTTTGCATCAGCACCAGCCGATCGGCCTGCAGCGCCAGCGACAGGTCATGCAGCACGCTGATGACCGTCTTGCCAGCCCGCGCCAACGCCATCAACAAGCGCACCAAGGCGACCTGATGCGGCGGGTCGAGGTGGGTGGTCGGCTCGTCGAGCAACAGCAGCGGCGCATCGGTTGCCAAGGCACGCGCCAGCAACACCCGCTGCCGCTCCCCGCCCGAGAGCTGATGCAGGCGGCGCTGCTGCCAGGCCGCGCATTCGGTTTGTGCCATCGCGGCCTGCACGATGGCCTCGTCTTGCGCGCCGGGTTCAGTGAACAAGCCCAGGTGCGGCAGCCGGCCGAGTTGGACGACCTCGCGCACCGTCATCTCGCCACTGGCCTCGCCCTGCT
>CAHJWV010000712.1 GCA_903643055.1 Burkholderiales bacterium
CGCTCATCCCGCTTTGGCAACCTGCGCATTCGCCAGGAATTGGCTCAGCACGGTGTTCCTCTCGATCCCGATCTGGCCCAGCGTTTGAGAGAAACGGAAGCTGATCGAGCGCAAGACCTTTGGCAACGCAAGTTCGGCCAATTGGCACAAGACGCTTCCGAGCGAGCGAAACAAATGCGCTTTTTGGCCGGGCGAGGTTTTTCCATCGAGGTCGTGCGCCGAGTTGTACAGGGTGTGGCAGAAGACTGAATGCATGCCGGCTCTGGCACGGTCTTCTAATTGGTGCGGTGCAGGATGCTACATTTCTGGGGTTTGCCAGGGGCGGCGTTTCGCCATCTGGCGCTGTCAATCCCTTGATTCCCACCCTGTCCGATGGACCAGTTCCCGCCGCGCTTGAGCGCTTGCTCCAGCAACGTCGCATGCGAACGTGCGCGCGCCGGTCTGACGATCAGTGACTCACGCGCCCTTGCCTGTGGCTGCCGTCATGAGCGGCAAGCCATCAAGCACGGTGCCGAGGCCAGTCATCGTTCGTGGGCTGTCCTTTGAATCCCCCGACTGCCATCCCTGCGGCGGCCCCGCCGTCAACCTTTCCCAGAACTGAGTGAAGAGAGTCCGCGATGAAAATCCATGAATATCAAGGCAAGGAAATCCTGCGCCAGGCCGGTGTCCCTGTTCCCCGGGGTTATCCGGCGTTCAGCGTGCAGGAAGCCAGCGATGCGGCTCAAAAGCTGGGCGGGCCGGTCTGGGTCGTGAAGGCGCAGATTCATGCGGGCGGCCGTGGCAAAGGCGGTGGCGTGAAGCTGGCGCGTTCGCTGGAAGAAGTCGCGAAGCTGTCTGGCGAGATTCTCGGCATGCAGTTGAAGACGCATCAAACCGGCCCTGAAGGCCAGAAGGTGCGCCGCCTGCTGATCGAAGAAGGCGCGGACATCAAGAAGGAATACTACGTGGCGGCCGTCACCGATCGCGCCACACAGAAGGTCGCGATCATGGCCAGCAGCGAAGGCGGCATGGACATCGAAGAAGTCGCCCACAGCACGCCCGAGAAGATCATCAAGGTCTTCGTGGACCCGCTGACCGGCCTGACCGACGCACAAGGCACCGAGCTGGCAAACGGCATTGGCGTACCGGCTGCATCTCAAGCTCAAGCCATTGACGTATTCAGGAAGCTCTATCAGGTCTACATGGACACCGATTCGTCGCTGGCCGAGATCAACCCGCTGATTCTTGAAGGCAACGGCAACATCAAGGCGCTCGACGCGAAGTTCAACTTCGACAGCAATGCGCTGTTCCGTCACCCGGAGATCGTGGCCTACCGTGACCTCGATGAAGAAGACCCGGCCGAAATCGAAGCCAGCAAGTTCGACCTCGCCTACATCCAGCTCGACGGCAACATCGGCTGCCTGGTGAACGGCGCGGGCCTGGCCATGGCGACGATGGACACCATCAAGTTGTTCGGCGGTGAGCCGGCCAACTTCCTCGACGTCGGCGGCGGCGCGACGGCCGAGAAGGTCACCGAAGCCTTCAAGATCATGCTGAAGAACCCGAAGGTCAAGGCGATCCTTGTCAACATCTTCGGCGGCATCATGCGCTGCGACACCATTGCCGAAGGCGTGATTGCCGCCTGCAAGGCGGTCAATCTGAATGTGCCGCTCGTCGTGCGCATGAAGGGCACCAACGAAGACCTCGGCAAGAAGATGCTGCAGGAATCCGGTCTGCCCATCATCAGCGCCGATTCGATGGCCGAAGCCGCCCAAAAAGTGATGGCTGCCCTCAAGTAAGCGGAGCCACTAGGAACACATCATGAGCATCCTGATCAACAAAGACACCAAGGTCATCACCCAAGGTATTACCGGCAAGACGGGGCAATTTCATACCCGCATGTGCCGTGACTACGCGAATGGCAAAGCCGCGTTCGTGGCCGGCGTGAACCCCAAGAAGGCCGGCGAAGATTTCGAAGGCATTCCCATCTTCGCCAGCGTCAAGGAAGCCGCCCAAAATACGGGCGCGACCGTCAGCGTGATCTACGTGCCACCGGCAGGCGCCGCTGCAGCGATCTGGGAAGCCGTTGAGGCCGAGTTGGATCTGGCGATTTGCATCACCGAAGGCATTCCCGTCAAAGACATGCTGGAAGTGCGCAACCGCATGAAGCAAAAGGAAGCCAAGGGCGGCAAGAAGACTTTGCTGCTCGGCCCGAACTGCCCTGGCTTGATCACGCCCGATGAAATCAAGATCGGCATCATGCCGGGCCACATCCACCGCAAAGGCCGCATTGGCGTCGTGAGCCGTTCCGGCACGTTGACGTACGAGGCCGTGGCTCAGCTCACCGAGATCGGTCTCGGCCAATCGAGCGCAGTCGGCATCGGCGGCGACCCGATCAATGGGTTGAAGCACATCGATGTGATGCGTCTTTTCAACGACGATCCCAATACCGATGCCGTCATCATGATTGGTGAAATTGGTGGCCCAGACGAGGCGGAAGCTGCCGTCTGGTGCAAAGCCAACATGAAGAAGCCGATCGTGGGCTTCATTGCCGGCGTGACCGCTCCTCCAGGCAAGCGCATGGGTCACGCAGGTGCTTTGATTTCCGGCGGTGCCGATACGGCCGATGCCAAGCTCGAAATCATGGAAGCTTCGGGCTTCACCGTGACGCGCAATCCATCAGAGATGGGCAAGTTGCTGAAGGCATTGCTCTGATCCGCATCGGAGTCAGTCGTTTACAGGCCGCCTTTGGGCGGCTTTTTTGTCAGCCCTCGTGTCGGCCTTTGACGGTTGTGGAAACTACATAAGGCTTTGTGCGGCCGTCACTCGACAATGGCCATCGCTCATCAACGCAGAAAGAAAAATCAGCATGGACTTCAGCTCTGGCGTCATATGGGGCGCTTTTGGCGCCATCGTTGCAGCCAATATTCTCTTGTCGGGTGATAACGCGGTCGTCATCGCAATGGCCGCCCGCTCCCTGCCTCCGGCGCAGCAAAAGAAGGCCATCTTCTGGGGCAGCGCGGCCGCCATCGTGATGCGGATCATCTTGACGGTGGTGGCGGTGCAACTGCTGCAATTGCCTTACCTCAAGCTCATCGGTGGCGTTTTGTTGTTATGGATTGGCGTGCAGTTGCTGGTCGATTCGGAAGACGACGGCGAAGTCAAGTCGCACGGAACGATGGCCGCGGCGATTCGAACCATTCTTGTCGCTGATCTGATCATGAGCGTCGATAACGTTCTGGCCGTGGCCGGAGCGGCTGATCAGGCGCCCGAAAGTGCACGCCTGACTTTGTTGATCATTGGCCTCGGTTTGTCGATCCCGTTGATCATCGCCGGCAGCACCCTTCTGATGAAAATCATGGATCGCTTCCCGATCATCATCACGCTCGGAGCGGCGCTGCTGGGGTTTCTGGCTGGCGAAATGTTTGTCACTGATCCGTCCACCAAGAGCTGGTTCCACGCCAATGTCCCGGAGGCCGATTTCATTGTCGGTGGGGCCTGTGCCGTACTCGTGGTAGCGGTGGGCATGTTGATGCGTCGGCGCAAGGCGCCAGCGGAAAAAGCAGGGTAATGCCAGAGAGCATGCACTAGCTTCCTTGTGATACCGTCCTGCCTCACAAAATACGCTTGAGGTCTCTTTGGACGCGCCAGCAACAGTTGCTCAACTTTCCTGGCTGCGTCTGGCTTTCATCGCACTGGCGTTGGTGATCGTCTTCGCATATCAAGCGCTGTTGTTGAGACGGCTCAATTTGCGGCAAGGCCTTCTGCTGTCGCTGACATTGGCCTTAATTCTGGGCGCGGTGGGATGGCTTGTATGGCCTTCCAGCGCAGCCTTCGCGATACCTCTAGCTGCTCTGGCTTTTGGCCATGCCGGATTTGAGTTCGGTCGACGATCGATCGGCTCTTCATCTCCAGCCCTGCTTACCGAGCAGCTTGCCCAGGCCAGCATGGAAGCATCGGGCGCGTCCATGAACGGCCCCGATCGTTCCATGCTGGGTCGTTATTGCATCGAACGCGAATTGGGCCGAGGTGCCATGGGTGCCGTCTACCTAGGCCGAGACCCCAAGATCGGCCGTCAGGTGGCGATCAAGACCATGGCGCTGAGCCGAGAATTCGCCGGCGATGCGCTGGCCGAAGCTCGGCGCCGCTTCTTCCGCGAGGCTGAAACGGCAGGGCGACTGCAACACCCCGACATCGTCACCATTTTTGATGCAGGCGAAGACCAGGACCTTGCCTTCATCGCGATGGAATATTTACGCGGCGACGATTTGCAGGCCTTCACGCAGGCGCCTCGCTTGTTGTCCGTGCCCGTCGTACTGAATGTCGTTGCACGCGTCGCCGATGCTTTGGCTTACGCACACAGCCAGGGTGTGGTTCATCGAGACATCAAGCCGGCCAACGTGATGGTCGATTTGCCGACGGACGCCGTGAAAGTCACCGACTTCGGCATCGCCCATGTGGCGGACTCCAGCCGCACGCGCACCGGCATGGTCTTGGGCACGCCTTCGTTCATGTCGCCAGAGCAAATGTCGGGTCGCCGTGTCGATGGGCGCAGCGATCTCTATTCGCTCGGGGTCATGCTCTTTCAGTTGCTGACTGGGAAACTTCCGCACCGCTCAGATTCGATGGCGACCTTGATGCAGCAGATCGCCAACGAACCCGCACCCGATGTGCGCACCTATCGGCCTGAATTGCCTGCCTCGTTGGCATCGATCGTTGCGCTGGCACTGGAAAAGCGGCCCGAGCTGCGCTATCCAGGTGGGCAGCAGTTGGCGTCAGACTTGCGCGAGGTCGCGGCAAGTTGGATCGAAGTCTCCGGCAGTCCTCCACATGCCACTGCCGTGCAAAATCCCCCTGATTCCAGCGAATTCGAGGCAACCGTGAAATTGGAACGTCTGGATGCAGGGCACAATTCCGACTTCTGACGGGTTTGAAGAACTAATGAATCTCCCAGTGCTCGCCCACGCCATGTCGCTCGAATTCTTCAGTGCCACGGACACCGGCCGAGCACGCAACAACAACGAAGACTCGATCGCACTGCAGGAGTCGGCTGCGTTGGTTGTTTTGGCCGATGGCATGGGTGGCTACAACGCCGGTGAAGTGGCGAGTGGCATGGCCACTTCGTTCATCAAGACCGAATTGGGCCGCTGGCTGCAAGAGGCATCGAGCACCGCCTCTGACACCGATGTTCGCCGCGCGATGGACATCTGCGTGGACAACGCGAACCGCGCCATCTTCAACGCCGCCAATTCGAACCCGCAATACGCCGGCATGGGCACGACGCTGGTGGTTGGCGCGTTTCGCGAAGGCCGGCTGTTGATGGGCCATGTCGGTGATTCGCGGGGATATCGGTTCCGCGCAGGCCGGCTGATTCAGATCACCCACGATCATTCGCTGCTTCAAGAGCAGATCGATTCAGGGCTGATCACGCCGGAACAGGCCGCCTTCTCCAATAACAAAAATTTGGTGACTCGTGCCGTGGGTGTCGAAGACACGGTGCTTCTCGAAACCCACCTTCATGACATCCTGCCGGGAGACATCTACCTGCTGTGTTCGGACGGCTTGTCCGACATGTTGGATGACGACTCCATCGGGCGCGTGTTGCAATCCCATGACTCGCTGGAAGACGCTGGCCGTGCTTTGATCGATGCAGCCAATGACGCCGGGGGAAAGGATAATATCGCGGTGGTGTTGGTAAGGGTTCGCGGACAAAGCAGCGCGCCTCGCTCCTGGTGGCCGTTTCGGCGCTGAGCTCACCACATTGCCATTTCGACCTGCGGTGCGGGGTCAGGGACAAAAATAGACTGAGGTCAAAGCATGGGCAAGTTGGTCGTATCGCTCGACGGTGTCGTGATCAAAGAAGTGCAAGTCACCAAGGACAAGACGACCCTGGGGCGCCGCCCGTACAACGACATCGTGATTGACAACCTTGCGGTCAGCGGTGAGCACTCCGTGCTGCAAATGGTCGGCACCGATGTGTTCATCGAAGACCTCAACAGCACCAACGGCACTTACATCAACGGCAAGGCTGTCAAAAAGCAGTTGCTGACTCATAACGACACCGTTGAAATCGGCAAGTACAAAATCAAGTACATGCTGGACGACGGCACCGATTATGAAAAAACGATGATCATGAAGCCCGGCAGCGCGCAGCCGGCGAGTTACAGCCATGGCTTTGCTCATACGAAATCCCAGAATCCCAACTCCGGTTTCGGCAGTGCCGTTACTGCTTCGACAGCCGGCGCAATCAAGGTATTAAATGGTGCGGCCGCTGGGCGTGAAGTTCAATTGACCAAGGTGGTGACCACCGTGGGTAAGCCCGGCGTTCAGGTGGCTTCGATCACCAAGCGGCCGGGTGGTTATGTTTTCGCTCATGTCGAAGGCGCAAACCGCCCCACCATCAATGGGAACCCTTTGGTTGGTGACACCTTGCATTTGAAAAACGGCGACGTGATCGAACTGGCCGGCACCCAGATGCAATTCATTCAGACCTGATGAGACCCCGCTGCAGCGAAATGCCTTTCTGCCGCCGCTGAAGTAAAGATCTGCATGCGCGCATGAGAAGTCACATCGGCGAGCATGTTTTCAGGTTGATGCCGGAGTGCTTTGTTTCCTTGCGCTCCCTGGGAAGTCGGCGCAGCATGTGGAGCCACTCCTCCATGCTTGCCGCCCTCTGACCCCACCATGCAAGTTCGCGTTCTCGGATGCTCCGGCGCCATCGCCCAAGGTTGCCGAACGACTGCGTTCTTGGTGGATCATGATGTTTTGATCGATGCCGGCACCGGGGTCGGTGATTTGACGCTCACCGAGTTGGCCCAGATCGACCATATTCTCATCAGTCATTCGCATCTCGATCACATACTCGGCATCGGTTTGTTGGCCGACAGCGTGATGCGTTTGCGATCAGCGCAGGGGCGGGGGCCAATCGAAGTCCACGCGCTACCAGAAACTTTGAATGCGCTCCGAACGCATATATTCAATGGCGTGATCTGGCCGGATTTCACCCAACTGCCGAGTATCGACAATCCAGCATTGCGCCTGCTGCCCTTCTCTGTCGGCCAACAGCTCGTACTGGGCGGCAAGACGTGTGAAGTGCTGAGTGCCGTACATACCGTTCCAGCCGTGGGTATTGGGTTGAGTGGCGATCAGGGGTGGTGGATTTACACGGGTGATACCGGGCCAAACCCGGCGCTCTGGGCGCGCTTGGCGCAACTCAAGGTTAAACATCTCGTGATCGAAACGGCTTTCAGCGATGAGGAGCGCGAGTTGGCCGATCTCAGCCAGCATTTGTGCCCCGCCACGCTGGGCCGTGAGTTGGCTGCGCTCGCTGGCGTGGTTGAGGTGCATATCACTCACATCAAGCCGGGAGAGGTAACGGCTGTGATGGACGAGGTGATCGAGCTGGCCACTCCACATCGAGTCGCTGCGCTTCGGGCGGGTCAGATGGTGATGATGTGACTTGAAACCTTCTTGAGCCCTCGTGATTGATGATCCCACTGCAGCGGGACGATTGAGAAATCCATCCCGCTGCATCTGAATTCACTAAGCGGGCGCTGACATTTGTGTCACGCAACGCTTTCCTAAGCGTAGAGAGTTCTGTGCGGTGACCATTTCCGTCATCGAGTGCCCTGCCTGTTGTGGCCCTGATCTGAGCGTTGACCTTTTGCGTCAGATCAACCACCGAATTGCCTGCTTTTTCTTCAGATCGGCCATGGCACGCACGGTGCAATCAGTGACTTGTGTTCCAACCCCTCTATTCCCCTCAGGAGTTTCTATGAAGCGTAATATGCAAAAGGGTTTCACCCTTATCGAATTGATGATCGTCGTCGCGATCATTGGTATTTTGGCTGCGGTGGCTCTACCGGCTTATCAGGACTACACAGTTCGGGCCAAGGTTACTGAAGGTCTGTCGCTGGCCGGAAGTGCAAAGGCTGCCGTCGCTGAAAACGCCGCTAACGGAGCACAGTTCAAGAATGGCTGGACCGCCCCGGCGCCGACAAAGAATGTGGCATCCGTAGATATTGCCGACGCCACAGGTCAGATCGTTATTACGTACGCATCAACGATCGATGGCGGTAAAACTCTGATCCTGAATCCGATCGACGGTTCGTCGACTTCAGGCGCTGCGTTGACCGGTACTGCGTCGGGTTCGACCATCCCAACCGCTGGTTCTATCAGCTGGAACTGCAAGTCAGCCGGCTCGACATCGACCTATGTTGGTACGGCGGGAACGATTTCTGCCAAGTACGTCCCAGCTGAGTGCCGCCGTTAATCATTCGGCTTTGCATCTAAAGGAGGCGTCTTCGGACGCCTCCTTTTTTTCGTTTTGAATAAAAAGTTTGATGCGATCTCGTCTGTGCTTGTACCTGCCATGAACAGTTTCCAACCGGCGGTGGAAGAGGCCCTCCCCGCAGATCTCCAACAGTTACCTCGCTGGGCATCGATCGTCGCATTGATGGCGTTCATGTCTGAATGTTTGACAACAACACTCACCGGGCATTCGATGGCATTTTCGATGCTCGACGAGCGCACTTGGCTGGATGGCCTTTCGCTTTTCGGCAGTTTCCTTGGTGTTCCCGCGGCGATTTTGTGGATTGGTGGATATGCCTCACCCAGTGGCAGTTATGTCAGGATGGCGACCCTGATTGCGGGACTAGTTCACATGGCTTGGCGCCTTCATACCGGTACTTCAAATTCGATGAGTGGTGCGAGCGGTGCGCTTGTGATTGTTCTAGGGCCTCTGGGTGTTATCGAACTTGTTCATTCGCTGGTCAAGTTTCTGTGGTGTCGAGTAAGGCACCAATCAGTGCCCGCATGGCCTAGAACTTATTTATGGCTATCGTTATTGCTTGCTTGTTTGGGCATGGCAACTGCCTCTGCACTGGAGTGCACAAAGTATCTATTTCCTGCGACTTGGGATTACCACCTTTATCGAATTGATGCTGCTCTCGGCTCACTGGCCGCGCCTTTCGCCGCTCTTACCGCTGAGCAAGGGCCATGGCTGCAAACACTGGGAATCAGTTCTTACAACGCTCTTGTGGCAGCACTTTATGGCATCGTCGCGGTTGCTATGCGTCAAAGACGCATTCGTGAACTTAACGCCTGGCGGATGCTGGTCGTGCCGTACATGTTGGCCTTTTTGGCTTATGCGTGGCTGCCAGTTAGTGGGCCGCGCTACACCTTTTTTGATGGGCGTTTTCCTAGCGATCTGCCTGACCCGATGGGCGTAGCCGCCCTGCAAGTCATTATTCCGCCAGCGTTTCGCAACGGCATGCCGTCGATGCATCTGACGGCTTCGCTTCTTGTCTGGATGATGGCAGTCGCCTTGCGTAACCGTGTGACGGTGGTACTCGCAAGCCTCCTGGTCGCGGGCACCGCTTGGTCGACATTGGCGCTAGGAGAGCATTACGTTACGGACTTGGCCGTCGCCATTCCATTCAGTGCGTTCCTAGGTGGTGTCTTAATTCGACCGCAAATGTTGCGTGGCGGTTTGCGACGATCGGGCGCAGTCTGGCTTTGCGGTGTTGTCTTCTCCGCCTGGATGCTATCGCTGCGAATAGTGCCTGTATGGTTGTCGCTGCACCCGTTATTCGTGCAGGCTCTTTCGGCTGTAGGTTTAGTGGCTGCTTGCGTTGTATGGGGACAGATGGCAAGGCTGGTCAAGTCGATACCTAATATCGAGATGCTACCTGGCGAATCGCCATATCTGATATCGGCCATGGGAGTTGTAAAAATACCTGTATGGGTAATCGTGATCTTCATTATTTCAGGCTTTGCCGGTCTGGTTTATGAAGTTGTATATGCCAAGGCGCTGGCTGTAGCGTTTGGCAGCACGGCCATCGCTTCATATACAGTGTTAACTGTATATATGGGAGGTATGGCGCTGGGTGCGTGGATAGGTGGCCATATTGCAGACCAGGTCAAACAGCCTTTGCACATCTACGGCTTATGCGAGGCATTCATCGGCATATATGCGGCATTAACGCCTCAAATATTTAGTTTGATTCAATCAGTTTATGTCTCGCTGGCATTTGACGCCGTTCCTGATGCACCGTGGCTAACGACGTTGAGAGTAGTGCTCGGCGTTGTCGGGCTCGGCCTGCCCACATTGCTGATGGGCGCAACGTTGCCGCTCATGTTCAAGTATCTGCGCCAACGTGGAATTTCCAGCAGGGATGCTATCGCGCGGCTCTATAGCGCTAATGTCGTAGGCGCAGGGTTCGGTGCTGTCGCTGCTGGCTACGTGATGCTTCCATTGTTAGGCACCAACGGTGCGGCGAACACCGCTGCTGTGGTAAGCCTGATGGTGGCGCTCTACGCCATCGACCGCGCAAAGCAACCTGTCGAGCCGATAGCGGGAACCCCGCGTTTTAATTCGCAAGTTTTTCCAGCCGCTGCGGACGTTGAACGGGCGCAGGTTGATAAGGTATCTGGCCTGACAGCCTTCGGCGTTCTCTTGGTTGGCGGCGCGCTAACATTGGGTCTAGAGATCAATTCCATGCATTTACTCGCGACTGTGGCAGGTAACAGTGTCTATGCTTTCGCGTTGATGCTCGGTACTTTCCTCACCGGACTGTCACTCGGTTCGATGGCCGGACAACGCTTGCTCACCAGTTTCAGGCAACTGGATGTCGTGTCTTTCGCTCAATACGGGCTGGCTGCCAACATCGGACTCACAGCCTTCTTGTGGGATCAGTTACCTTCCTATTTTGGAAGTTTCGGCGGCTATCCCCTACCTATGAGTTTTATGGCACGAGAAGCCATTAGGGCATTGATTTGTATGCTCGCAATGATACCTACGGCATTCTGCATTGGCGTTAGTTACCCTGCGGCGATGAGCTTGGCCGTCGACTGGCTTTCGCCGGGCAGTGGCGCACGCGGTTTAGGCGTTGCCAGCGGGTTCAATACACTCGGGAACATCGTGGGGGTGCTGTTGGTTGGTTTCGTCCTGCTGCCTTACTTCGGTTCACGCGATGTCTCGATGTTGCTGGCCTCTACAGCCTTTATGTTGGGTTCGGTTGCACTGATAGTGAATTGGCGGGAGAGGGGACAAAGGCTTGGCTTTACGTCGGGTGTAAGGCCAAGCTTTAGTCTGCAAATCGGAGGCCTCTTGGCTTTATTGTCTATGGGCAGCATTGCACTAATGCCTAGGCAGTGGGATTTCAATGAGCTTGCTTCAGGTAGCAATGTCTATTTCTATCCTCAAAACTGGGGCACGGTGGTTGATCACGCTGAAAGCGTCGACGGCGGTTTGACATCTGTTGCTCGTAACAGTCAAGGCGTCACCACGCTTCTGACCAATGGGAAATTCCAGGGCAATGATTCTGTTGGCGGCGAAATGGTTGCACAGGAGTCTTTTGCCTTGTTCCCACTTCTACATACGCAGCAAAGGGAGTCTGCGCTCATTATTGGTTATGGCACAGGCATGACTACGAGGGTATTTCACGAAGCTGGATTTAGCCGCCTTGAAGTTGCCGAACTTTCACGAGACATCGTTAATTTGGCCAACAAATACTTCCCTAAAATAAATCGAGGTGTAAGTGGTGCGGCGGGAGTTAATGTACGCTACACCGATGGCCGCAACTACTTGCTGACCCAGTCACACCAATTCGACGTAGTGAGCATTGAGATTACAAGCATTTGGTTTGCAGGCGCGGCGAATCTCTATAATCGCGACTTCTACTCGCTAGCTAAGAAGCGTTTGCGCCCGGGCGGAGTCCTCCAGCAATGGGTTCAACTACACCACATGAAACCAATCGACCTCATCTATGTCATAGGTTCGGTGCGATCGGAATTTAAATATATTTGGCTGTATGTTAGAGGCGGGCAGGGCATCATTGTTGCATCAAACGACGACGATGCTGCGCAATATCCTGGAATTAGTGCGCTAGCTGTTGGA
>CAHJWV010000713.1 GCA_903643055.1 Burkholderiales bacterium
GCCGCGCTCACGTGGCGCATTCAGCGCCAAGCCCAAACCCTTCGCGTTCGGCCCTTGCCGTTCAGATCAAAGTCGCCCCCCATTTTGTAAACCAGGCGCCAGCCCACGCCAGCTAGGCTGCGTCTTGCCATGCCATGCCATGCCATGCCATGCCATGCCATGCCCGTGCAAGGCACATCGCGCCCCGATTCAGACTCCAAAAAAATTCATGGAAGTTCAACGCTCCCCATTCGAAACCCATTTTGCAAAGACGCTTCGGTGCATGGCGACGATGCTTTGCCTGCCTGTGAATTGGTACGGCATCGAACTGTCGCCGAGCGCAGGCAGTCATTCCAGCCGCCTGCCGATGCCCCGTGAATTCGGCTTGGCGAGCTAAGGCATGACGATCCGAAGCGTCGATACCGTGTGCCCCTATTGCGGGGTGGGTTGCGGCATGTCGTTGCAGGTCAGCGGGCAGCAGGTCGTCAAGGTCATCGGCACCCAGTCGCACCCGAGCAATTTCGGGCGGCTTTGCACCAAAGGCACGACGGCTGCGCAGGCCTTGCGCGCCTCGGGCCGCATGAAGTCGGCCTACCTGCGCTCGCAGCGCCCGCGCGAGCCGGTGCGCGTGGACATGGACGCGGCCATCGCCGAGACGGCGCAGCGCCTGAGCGCGATCAGAGATGCGCATGGCCCCGATGCGCTGTCGTTCTATGTGTCAGGCCAGATGTCGCTCGAAGCGCAGTACCTGGTCAACAAGCTGGCCAAGGGCTTCATCGGCACGAACCAGATCGAATCGAATTCGCGGCTGTGCATGGCCAGCGCGGGCAGCGGCTACAAGCTGTCGCTGGGCTCTGATGGCCCGCCCGGTTCGTATCAAGACTTCGACCATGCCGATGTCTTCTTCGTGATCGGCGCCAACATGGCCGATTGCCATCCGATCTTGTTCTTGCGGATGATGGATCGCGTCAAGGCCGGCGCGAAGTTGATCGTCGTCGATCCGCGCCGCAACACGACGGCCGACAAGGCGCTGCTCTACCTTCAGATCAAGCCGGGCACCGACCTCGCGCTGCTGAACGGCCTGCTGCATCTGCTGGTGAAGAACGGCCATGTCGACGCCGATTTCATCGCCAACCACACCGAAGGTTGGGAGACGATGCAGAGCTTCCTCGATGGCTACGCGCCACACGTGGTGGCTGAGATCACCGGCCTCCCCGAGGCCGACATCCGCCAGGCTGCACGGCTGATCGGCGAGGCCGGCGAGTGGATGAGTTGCTGGACCATGGGCCTGAACCAGAGCACGCACGGCACCTGGAACACCAACGCCATCTGCAACCTGCACTTGGCCACCGGCGCGATCTGCCGCACCGGCAGCGGCCCGTTCTCGTTGACCGGCCAGCCCAATGCGATGGGCGGCCGCGAAATGGGCTACATGGGGCCCGGGCTGCCGGGGCAGCGATCGGTCTTGGTCGAGAGCGACCGCGAGTTCGTGGAAGACATCTGGGGAATTCCTCGCGGCACGCTGCACACCGGGCTCGGCGGCGGCACGGTGGCGCTGTTTGACGGCATGGCTGCGGGCCGAGTCAAAGCCTGCTGGATCATCTGCACCAACCCGATTGCCACGGTACCCAACCGCCAGAAGGTCATTGACGGGCTGCAAGCGGCCGAACTGGTCATCACCCAAGACGCGTTCATCGACACCGAGACCAATCGCTACGCCGACATCCTGCTGCCGGGCGCGCTGTGGGCCGAGGCCGAGGGCGTGATGATCAATTCGGAGCGCAACCTCACACTGACGCAAAAGGCTGTCGACCCTCCCGGGCAGGCGCTGCCCGACTGGCAGATCGTTGCGCGGGTCGCCTGCGCGATGGGCTACGAACAGGCCTTCCGCTACAGCAGCGCGGAAGAAGTGTTCGAAGAAATCAAGCGCTTCTGGAACCCGAAGACGGGCTACGACCTGCGTGGCGCAAGCTACGCTCGTCTGCGCAAGACCAGCGTGCAATGGCCTTGCCCGCCGCAAGACGGGCTGGATCGGCATCCGATCCGCTATCTGAATGACGGCATCAGCCAGACGTTGGCGGTCGATCTCAGCCACACGATGGCGGTCCATATCAGCCAGACCTTGGCGGTCAATGCCAGCGGCAAGCCGAGGCACCTTGCATTCGCGACCGCCAGCGGCAAGGCGGTGTTTTTTGCGCGGCCCCATGTCGAGCCGGCCGAGCTGCCCGACCTGGAATACCCCGTCGTGCTCAACACGGGGCGCTTGCAGCACCAGTGGCACACGATGACCAAGACCGGCAAGATCGCGACGCTGAACAAGTTGAATCCCCGCCCGTTCATCGAGATCCATCCCGAAGACGCCAGCGCGTTGGGCGTGCGCGATCAAGACCCGGTCGAGGTGCGCTCGCGTCGAGGGCGTGCGGTGTTGCCGGCCGTCATTACCGACCGTGTACGCGCAGGAAATTGCTTCGCGCCGTTCCACTGGAACGATGAGTTCGGTGACGATCTGGCGATCAACGCGGTGACCAGCGATGCGATCGATCCGATCTCGCAGCAACCCGAGTTCAAGTTCTGCGCGGTGGCACTCCGCCGCATCGAGCCCGCCATCAGTTCGCATGCAGAAGCTGTTGCCGGCGCTGCCGGTGCTGACGCATCGGCGCCAACATCAGGCAATCCTTTCGCGCTCGACTTCGCAAGCGGCGCCGGCTCCCGAGGACTCGCCCCGATGCAGATGGCCGCGCTTTCCCGGCTGCTGAAACTCGACGGCGTGCCCGCGCTCACGCTGGATGAGCACGAGAAGTCTTTTCTCCAAAGCTTTCTGATCGGCCTGCAGGCCGAAGAAATCCGCAAGCTGGGCGGTGTGCCCACGCTGCCTGCCACGGCTCCGCTGGCACATGGCAGGCGCATGGTGATCGACGGCTTGCTGGCTGGCTTGTTCTCTCGCACCTGGCTGCCTGCCGACGCGACGTCTTCGGTGTTGTCCAGGCCATCGCTCGACGCGAGCGTGCATGGCATCACCGAACCGATCGTGTCTGCAACCAAGACGGGCGTCACCGTGTTGTGGGCCTCGCAAACCGGCAACGCCGAAGCCTTTGCGGCTGTCTGTGCACGGCAGCTGGCGGCGGCCAGCCTGTCCGTCACGCTCGCGAGCATGGACACCCGCCGCGGCGCCGACCTGGCCCACGTGGCGAACCTGCTGTTGATCACCAGCACCTTTGGCGATGGCGACCCGCCTGACAACGCGCTGGCGTTCTGGCAATCGTTGCAAGACGATGCGTTTCAAACAGATTTTCCGGAAACAGATTTGCCGCAAAGAGATTTGCTTCAAGGTGATGTCGCGGCTCCGCTGTCCGGCGTGCGCTTCTCCGTGCTCGCCTTCGGTGATTCCAACTACGATCAGTTCTGTGGCTTCGGGCGACGGCTTGACGAGCGTTTGCAGCAACTGGGTGCGCAGCGCATCGCTGCGCGTGTGGACTGCGAGCCGGCGTACGAAGCGCCCGCAGCGCCGTGGCTCGCCAGCGTGATCGAAGCCTTCAGCGCGATCGAGAGGGAGTCGGCTCGGGGCGACGCCGCGCAGGGGCAGCGCGCCGAGCTCTCTGCAGGCGATGAGGCCTTCACGAAGCAAGCGCACGGCGAGAAGGCAACACGAAGCTCGGCGGTGGCTGCGGCAGCCTTAGCGCATTCAACCGCCTTCAGCCGCAAGCATCCGCTGAAGACGCGGCTGCTGCTCAATCGCCGTCTCAACGAAGCGAGCTCGTTGAAGGAAACGCGGCAGATCGTGTTCGATCTCCGAGGCAGCGGGCTGACCTATGAGGCCGGTGATGCGCTGGGCGTATGGCCGACGAACTGCCCCGAACTGGTGAGCGACATGTTGTCGGCGCTGAAGCTGGCTTCGTCGGCACGCGTCATCGTGCAAGGGCAGGGCGAGATGCCGGTCTTTGATGCGCTGTTGCGCTACTTCGAGATCAGATCGGAAGAG
>CAHJWV010000714.1 GCA_903643055.1 Burkholderiales bacterium
CGCTATGGTATAGCAGTCAACGAAACCGCGAAGGAGCTCGCACAGGCCAATGCCGTAATTAACGGGCTCGATCGCACGGAGCATGCGGAATTCTTTTCGGACGCCGCAGCCTGGGGGGCCAGAGAAGCCGCAAGGGCAGAGGGACGGCCTGTGCCTTATACTATTCCCGAGGCTGCTACTGCTACTGCCAATGCGTCTGACACCGAGGGAATTAAACAGCAACTCGGCAAAATTGAAATAGGAAAATATTTGATGCTGCATGGTCATTTTGGGAATTCCATTAATCAGACCATCGAGCAGGGTACGCTGCAAAGCATCGACTGGAATAACGGCACCGTGATCCTTCACTCCACCACCTATAATCATGATCTGACTGTCGATATTGGAAAAATTGCATGGATCGACGAGAGCCGGACCGGTTCCGGGGCCTTAGGCGCCGTGCAGCAAGGCGATTTGAGAGAGGTCAACGGCGAATGGTATAGAGGAAACGAAAAGGTCAAACAATAATCTGCGTTTTGCAGTATCGACGGAAAGGTAGTTAGCGTTAAGGCTAACTACCTGTCGAATTCCAAGAGATTATTTACCCATACCAAGCCGGTCACTGCTTCGAGCACGCAGCATCATGAGCGGCGTGATGAAGCCGAACATCAGGCAGTGTCGCGTTAAGGATGTGAACGCGAGGCGAAGCCCGGTGGCACCCGGTCAAACTGCGCACGGCTTTCGGTTCATTGACAGCTTCGGCAATCCGTCTTTGAGCTGCTCGACGACGCTGGAAATGTCTGAGAAGACTCGATTTGGGAATTCCTTCTCGCGCAGTTCATCCCACACATGTTCCTGTGGGTTGAGCTTTGTCAGCTTCTTCGTTGCGCTGCTTTGTGACCTCTCTCGCCACCTCCCCGGCCGCACCAGCAATCACACGAACACCCAGGCCCCAAGCACCGGCAATGCGACAGCCTCGATCAATGGAATCGTCTGACTGGCCATCAGTTGGCCCCTTCCAGTTTCTTGTTGACCACCGCCAGCAAATCGTCAAGCCGTTGCTCGGGTGGGGCTTCAGGTTTGCGCAAGTAGCCATCGGACAACCGATCGTCATGGATGCGTGGCACGTCCACGTAGAGGTACATCAAGCGCACGATGTGCGGCGTGGACTTAAAGCCGATGCCCAAGGCGTCATCATGAGCGGCTTGCATCCGCGCAAGCACCGCCTCATGCCTCGGATACCGCAGCACATCTCTGGTCGATTCGATAAGAACTGATTGGCCACTGAGGCCACGAACTGGCGTACATCGCGTGCCGGAAGCTCACGCCATTGCGCTTCACTGAGCGTCAGCATGGTGTCTCCCGATCCAGGCGCGTTGTCCGTTGTTCAACAGGTGCCACTCGTGAATGTGAGCAAAGAAGTCTTCGCGCTGACGGCCGTCCAGCACTTCGGCCAAGCTGACCAAAACGCGTGGGTCCCAGAACCGGATCAACGCTGTTCGGCCATTCGGCAAGCGGGTATCGAGGCGTTCAGTCAGCCACTGCGCAAGCCCTTCGAGGCTTTGCGATGAAATGAGCCAGGTGACGGCAGGTGCCGTTAGCTCAGGCGCCACCAGCTCAGCCACATGCGCCGGGTCAGCCTGTTCGGCATCGACCCGCCACGGCCCCGCATGCGCGAGCGGGGCATCCCTCGTGCCATCGAACAAGGCCCTTCGCTTTCCAGCGAGGGGCGAGAGCGGTAGCTCGAAGTTCTACGCGCAGTGCACTCCATCCACCAGCGCATACAAGCGCAACGCGCGAGTGGTTTTCAGCAGTAACCTGTGCCGCTCTTGAACATCAAAAGTCACTTCAGCCCCGTATGACGGTGGAACTGCCCGCAGCCGCCGCCTTGAGCAAGCAATCGAGGCACAGGCCGGAATCGGCGCTGGCAGACGTGGGCACGGCGGGTGCGGCCACAAGCTCGGCCAACGGCTTGCCGTTCGCACCGAAACCCATCCCCGAAAGTTGCTCCGAATCGAACTCCATGCCGGAGAAGATTTGCCCTGCAACAAGCTTGGGCGGAACGCGGCATTTGCAGATGCACAGGTCGTTCTCCAACGCCGGCCGCGCTTGAGTTACTTCCTCAGCAAGCCCAGCTTGGTCGATTCGAAGATCGTGCGCTGATGGCGCTGCCTTGGTAGCGGCAGGCGGCGCACTGAAAGTACAAGCAGCCCTCGCGTCGAAACGAACTGCTTTGAGCACCGCCGCACGCCGGGCAAGCAAAGCCCAACGGCCAGCGCGAAGCGAATCAGCTCTGTTTCAGCGGGGGCATCGCTGCCTTAGCGTTGCATGAACTCGAACATCGCCAATTCAGCCTGGAATTGCACGCGGTGCATTGTCATGGTTCATCTCTTGTCTCGGTGAACGCATTTTCAAAACCCGGTAGCTCACCTCGTGAGCCTGCTGAGGTTTGCGGCTAATCAAGTCGCCTGAAGCGAAAGGTGAATGCGGTGCCGGCATTGACGTCAGACATCACATCCACGACGCCGTCGTGTGCCTGCGCAATCGCCCGGACGATAAACAGCCCCAGGCCAACGCTTCGAACCGAGTCGCCGAGCTCGTCTCCGCGCAGCATGGGTTCGAAGATTTTCGATTGCTGGTCGGCTGGGATCGGCGTGCCGAAGTTATGGACGGTCAATGACACCGTCTCGGAGTCCACCGACGAAGTGACCGTGACCACCCGCCCGGCCTCACCATAGGCCATTGCATTGCCCACCAGGTTGCCGACGAGCTGGGCCACGCGGTCGACATCGGCTGTCGCATTGCCAGATCCCAGGCTGCGATGCGCGATCAGCCCTTGAGGGAAGGCCACTGACAGTTCTTCCACCACATGTGCCACCACTTCGTGAATGTCCACGGCACGCCGTTGCACCATCAGACCGTGGCCCACTCGCGCTGCAGTGAAATCAAGCAGGTCGGAGATGAGCCGCTGGGCGCGCTTTGCGGCCCGGTCGATGTTACTCAGCATGCGTGCTGATTTGTCGACATCTATTGGCTTGGCGCGGCTGATGACCTGGGCGGCGAGCGAGATGGTCTGCAGCGGGTTTCGCAGATCGTGGCTGACGATGCCGACCATCTGTTCGGCAAACAGCGCACGGTCTTCGGCCGACTCGCGCAGTCGATGGATTTCGGTCATGTCCACAAGAGTACCGACGAATTCGACCAGCGCACCTCCTTCGTCGGCAAAGCCTTGTGCGGAAGAGACCACCACCCGCTGAACGCCATCGCACCCATTCAGCCGGTAGGTCGAGTGGTAAGGGGCGAGTGTCTGCAACGCGAGGTCCAGGGCGGCAAGCTCCCCAACGCGATCGTCGGGCGCCATCGCGGCAAGAAAAGTCTCTTGATCTACCGACATGGCCCGATCAAACCCGAGCAGCAGCGCTGCCTCATCGCCAAAGCGGCGGCGGCCAGTCGCGGGGTCCACGTCCCACACGATGATGGCGCCCAGTTGCATGGCTTGCTGAAGACGGGCTTGCGTGACTCGAAGGGCCGCCTGGGCCTCGCGCTCCTTGGCCAAAAGGTCATCGGCCCGCTTGCGCGCAAATAGCAGCTCTCGCTCGTATTGATTGCGCTCTCGGGCGCCAACCACCGAGATCACATCGTAGGTGCCCTGTGCCGTGCGGCGCCGGATCGCGTTCAGCAATACGGGGAAGGTATGCCCATCGGATCGGCGGAGATCGAACTTCACTTCTGACAGTGAGTCCTGCATTTCGAGCATCGGCAACCAATGGGTCTGATGAAAGATGCGAGCGCCCATTGTGAACAGCTCTTGCAACTTCTTTCGCTGTACGAGCTCGTTAGCGCTCAGGCCGATCCATTTGCAGAACGTCTGGTTGACTTTGAGAATCAGCCCGGTCGTGGAGAGCACCAAAGCGCCGCTGGGAGAAATCTCGAAGAGTTCATCCGTGCCGGGCAGCGGGGGGAGCTCTTCAGACATGATTCACAGGTTCACGGAAGCGAGAAACTCGTCTATCGCGTCGGTGCTTTCGCTGGGCACGCTCAAGTGGGGGCAGTGGCCGACGTTGCGAAGAATGCGCAGCATGCTGCGAGGCAGCACACGGTGCATATATTCACCGACGGCGAGTGGCGCAATCAAGTCTTCGTTGGATTGAATGATGAGCACCGGCGCTTCGACCTTCGGGAGATCGGCTCGGTTGTCGGCCATGAACGTCACCCGAGCAAACTGCTTGGCGATGTCCGGATCGGTGCGGCAAAAGCTATGGGTTAATTCTTCGGCCAGTTCGGGCTGATCGGGCGCGCCCATGATGGCCGGCGCCATGCTGCTGGCCCATCCCAGGTAGTTCGACTCGAGCGTGTCCAGCAACGACTCAATGTCCTCACGCGTGAAGCCGCCTTCGTAATCGGCATCATTGATGTAGCAGGGTGACGGGCCGACCATGATGTGCCCGTCGATCGCTCCGGGCCTTCGGATCGACGCCAACACGCCGATCATGGCGCTTACTGAATGGCCGACGAAGATGACAGGGCCTTGCCCGAACTCATCAATGACCTCAAGGAGGTCGCCGGCATAGCCATGCAGAGTCTCGTATTTCTGGGCGCTGTAGGCGGTGAGGTCAGACGCACCACTTCCAACCAAGTCGAAGGTCACGCAGCGATAGCGAGCGCTGTAAACGGGCGCCAATTTGCGCCACATATGTTGATCGCAACCAAAACCATGAGCAAACACGAGAGTGGCAGATCCGTGACCTTGAACTTTGACGTTGTTTCTATGTTCGACGGACACCAGGTCACCTATGGGAAGAAGATAGGACGGGGATCGAGTATCCGATCCAAACTTTGCTTTTTACCCGGCGCATGGCACGACACCATTCCGGGCTTTTGCAACATCAAGATGGTAATTGCATCGGGTGAAGCAGATAGATCAACACCCACAGGCCGCATCCGCCCGCGCCGCCGAGTGAGAAACCCGGCCGCTGACATCGCGTCCATAGGCCCGGGCGCATCGCGATGTGTCAGGTCTCACCTTCGCTGGCATCCGGGCGCTTATGCACCCAACGCCAGTACGGCTGGGCAAGCCGGTGTTTCTTCAACAGGTGGCGAACCGCAGGATCGCGGACTCATCGGGCAGCCGGGTGCTCCCGGTGTCCAGCCTTGCGATTTCCCGAAACAGCGGCACATCGTGCAGCGGCTCTGCATGAAGTGAATGCGCAGCAAGGTCTCCGCTCGATCGGTCACGTCAGGTCGAGTGAATAAAATTCCAACTCCAAAGAGATTCGACACGACCGCCATTCTGTTGGCGATCGCATCGCCCTTCCACCTCCCCTGCGCACGGGCCGACGGCCGCACGTTCTGCGTTTTCTTTTGCGTTTTCTTTTGCGTTTTCCTTTTGCATTTTCCTTTTGCCTTTTGCCTTTTGCCATGACCTCATCGATTGACGACACCGACGCACCGACCCCACCACGGCGCAGCATCCGCAGCTTCGTGCTGCGCACCGGGCGCATGGGCACCGGGCAGATCCGGGCGCTCGAAACGCTGGGGCCGAAATACATTCAGCCCTACGCGCAGAGCGTGCTCGACACGTCGGCTTTGTTCGGCCGCAGTGCCCCGGTGGTGCTGGAGATCGGCTTCGGCATGGGCGATGCCACCGCATCGATCGCGCAAAGCCTGCCGGGCACCGACTTCATCGGCGTCGAAGTGCACACGCCGGGTGTCGGCGCCCTGCTCAAGCACATCGACGAGAAGCAGCTCGCCAACCTGCGCATCGTTCAGCACGATGCCGTCGAGGTGCTCGAACACATGATCGCGCCGGGCAGCCTGGCAGGCGTGCATGTCTTCTTCCCCGACCCGTGGCACAAGAAGAAGCACAACAAGCGTCGGCTGATCCAGGGCCCGTTCGTTGCCAAGCTACTGACACGCATCGCACCGGGTGGCTACCTGCATTGCGCCACCGACTGGCAGCCTTATGCCGAGCAGATGCTGGAAGTGCTGGCCGCTGAAGCGGGATTGAAGAACACCGCCGAAGGCTATGCGCCGAAGCCGGCTTATCGCCCGCTGACCAAATTCGAGAACCGCGGCCTGAAGCTCGGCCACGGCGTGTGGGATCTGGTGTTCGAACGCCGCTGAACGCTCGATCTTTACGATCGGATCACGCGGTTCCAGCGCTTGATCGGGCCTCGCAAGGCCTCCCTGTGCGCAGTTGCCGATGGGTGGCGCTCGATCGATCAAGCGCCCCTCATCCATTTCAAGCTCAACCGCCCAGCGCCTTGTAGAAGATGCTGGTGCCATGCGAAATGCCATCGAAGGTCAACGCATAACCGGGTATGCGACCGGCAGGCTGCCAGCCGCGCCGCTGGTACAGGCGCTCGGCATCGCTGTCGCAGGCGGTGTCCAGCACCAACAGTGTCTTGCCGATGCGCTGCGCCTGCGTTTCCACCGCCTGCATCAGCCGATCGGCCACGCCTTGCCGGCGCGCCTGCGGATGCACCAGCAGCTTCGACACATCGGCGCGATGCGCCTGGTTGTCGGGCTGGCCCACCACGAGATGGACGGTCCCAACGATGCGAGGGGCATGAGCTTGTCCGACAGAGGCGGCGGCCCCATGCGCTTCGGCCACCAGCAACAGGCGATCGCCATCGGCCACGCCCTGCGCCACCTTGCGCCAGAAGGCCTCGGCACGCGACAGCTGCAGCGGCGCCAGAAAGCCGACCGACGCACCGGCGTTGACACAGTCAACCAGCAATCGACTCAAGCCTGGAAGCGAGGCGGCGTCATCGAGCAAGGGCAAGCGGCGGATCGTGATGCTTTCGACCATGTTCATGCCAGGCCTCGTGCGTTGCGGCGGGCATCGAGCGCGATGGCCACCAGGTAGCGCGCGTTTCGGCGCGTCGGGTTGCGGAAGGAGGTCGGCCGGTCGATGCGCATCGACAGGCAATCGCCCTCGGCCAGGTGATGCTCGACGCCATCGACAGAAATCAGCATCTCGCCTTCGATCAGCCAGACCTGTTGATGAAGGTTGGCCTGGCGCGGCCCGGCATCGAAGCTCACCTGCTGGCCGGCCGGGAAGATCACCTCCACCAGTTCCAGCACGGTCTCCAGCCCTGAGGGCGACAGCTTGCGGCGCAGATAACCGGAGGCCGGGTCTTTCCATAGCGCCTGCTCGTCATGGCGAGACAGCGGTGAGGCCACGGCCGCAGGCACCTCAAACAAAGCCCCGAGCGTGATGCCAAGGCCCACCGCCAGCTTGTCGAGCACGGCTGCGGTGGCACTGCTCTCACCGCGCTCCACGACCGAAATCATCGAGCGGCTGACTCCACTGCGCTGCGCCAGCCCCTCCAGCGTCAAGCCCAGCGAAGCCCGCACTTCACGAACCCGTCGGGCGATGCGCTGGTTGATGTCGCCGTCGGCGGACTGAGCGAACTCCGTGTTGCTTCCATCCAATTTCATGGATTTAAATCTACTTAATTGGAATTTCAAAGTCAACAGAGTTTTCCAAATGACCACGCCGATTCAGGTCTCCGTGCTTCAGGGCTTCAATGGACACGCGGCAGAACCGATCTGCCGCCCCTCGCTGGTCAAGCCGAACCCCACCGCCCATTGCAGCGAAGCGCATCGCTCTGACGTTGACACGTCCGCGCGCCGATAGCCCTCGGCGGTGCGCGGCCAG
>CAHJWV010000715.1 GCA_903643055.1 Burkholderiales bacterium
GCAGTGGACAATTTCACGATCTGCTCGACCAAGTGACCGAGGTAAGCGCCGGACGCATAGGCCAGATAAGGCACCTTCTCGCCGGGCCCGGCCGACAGGCGGAACATCGGCTGGCCGCTGGCATCGGCCTTGGCATAGGGCGCGAGCGTCTCGTGCCCGACGCACATCATTTCGTAGCGATCGGGGTTGAGTTGCAGCGGCTGTGACGGGTGGTGATAAGCGATCAGCAGATCGCAGCTGCCTTCGGTCAATTGCATGACCGCGTCGTGCACGTTCAGCGCAATCAAGCGGCTTTTGACGGCGCCGAAGCGCTGCCGCAAGTCCATCACCCATTGCGGAAAGAAGGTCACGGCCAGGGAATGCGGGACAGCGAACTCGATCATGTCCTGACCTGCCGCGTGATGGCTGTGCATCATGTTGCGGGTGGTTTGCAGTGCGCCGATGATTTCGAGCGCTTGCGAACGGAAAGTCTCGCCTGCGGGCGTTAAGCGCGTGGGATACGACGAGCGATCGACCAGATCAATGCCGGCCCAAGCTTCGAGTGCCTGGATGCGGCGCGAAAACGCGGGCTGCGTCACGTGCCTCAATTGGGCCGAGCGCGAGAAGCTGCGGGTCTCGGCCAGGCTCACAAAATCTTCAAGCCACTTCGTTTCCATCGTTGTCGTTTTCTTTGACGCCCGCCACGAGAGCCCTTGGTGAGGCGAAACCCGCATCCTGATCGCTGCGGCTTTGCTGCAGCCGCCACATCTCAGCATAGCGCCCGTTGAGCGCCAAAAGTTCTGCGTGCTTTCCACGTTCCAGGATGCGCCCATGCTCCATCACAAGGATCTGGTGCGCATCGACCACGGTTGACAGGCGGTGCGCGATCACCAATGCCGTCTTGTTGCGCGCCACGCCTTGCAGCTCGGCTTGAATCGCCCGCTCGTTGGCCGAATCCAGCGCCGAGGTCGCCTCATCGAAGATCATCAGCGGCGGGTCTTTCAGCAAGGTGCGCGCGATGGCAATGCGTTGTTTCTCGCCGCCACTGAGCTTCAAGCCGCGCTCGCCAACCGTCGTCTCATAACCCTTCGGCGTGGAGGCAATGAACTCGTGGATGCGTGCAGCCTGAGCGGCAGCTTCGATCTCTTGCGCGCTGGCATCGGTTCGGCCGTAGGCGATGTTGTAGGCCACGGTGTCGTTGAACAGCACGGTGTCCTGCGGAACGATGCCGATGGCGCGGCGCAGGCTGGCCTGCGTGACTTGCCGAAGGTCTTGCCCATCGATCGTGATGGCGCCCGCATTGACGTCATAGAAGCGGTAGAGCAGCCGCGCGAGTGTGCTTTTGCCCGAGCCTGACGGGCCGACCACCGCGACCGTCTTGCCCGCTGGAATCTCGAAGCTCAGGTCATGAAGAATCGGCCGCGAAGCCTCATAGGCAAAGCTCACGTGATCGAACTTCACCTGGCCATGATCGACCTTCAACGCTGTCGCAAGCGGGGCGTCGGCCACTTCGCGCTCGCGCTCCAGCAAGCCGAACATCTTGTCGAGATCGGTCAGGCTCTGCTTGATCTCGCGGTAGATGACACCGAGAAAGTTCAACGGGATGTAAAGCTGGATCATGAAGGCGTTGACCATCACCAGATCGCCGATCGTCATGCGGCCATCGACCACGCCTTGGGTCGCGCGCCACAGCATGCCGACCAGCGCGCTTGCGATGATCAACTGTTGCCCCGTGTTGAGAAGCGACAGGCTGCTCTGCGATTTCAGCGCCGCGCGGCGCAGCCGCTCCAGGCTTTCGTCATAGCGGCGCACCTCGAAGTCTTCGTTGTTGAAGTACTTGACCGTCTCGTAGTTGAGCAGCGAATCAATCGCGCGCGAATGGCTGGTCGAATCGAGCTCGTTCATCTGCTTGCGGAACTGAACGCGCCAGTTCGTCACCGTGACGGTGAAGGTCACGTAGAGCACCAGCGCGGCCAGCGTGATCCAAGCAAAGCCCGCATCGAACTTGACTGCCAGCAGGCCCAGCACCATCAACACCTCGATCAGCGTAGGCAGGATGCTATACAGCGAATACGAGATCAGCGATTGCACGGCCCGCGTGCCGCGTTCGATGTCGCGCGTCATGCCGCCGGTCTGGCGCTCCAGGTGAAAGCGCAGGCTCAGCGCATGCAGATGGCTGAACACGTTCAGCGAGATGCTGCGCGCGGTCCCTTCGGTGGCCTTCGCGAAGATCAGCTCGCGCAGTTCGGTGAAAAGCGACGTGCTCAGCCGCAGCCCGCCATAAGCCAGCAGCAACCCGATCGGCACGACCAAGGCCACGCGCGGGTCGCCGGGCTGGATCGACAGGCTGTCGATCAGCGTCTTGAGCAACAACGGCACGCTGACGTTGGCCACGCGGGCGGCGACCATGAAGCTCAGCGCCACACCGACCCGCCAACGGTATTGCCAGAGGTAAGGCAACAGCTTGTGCACGGTGGACATCGCCGAACGGGCCACCGGCGCAGCCCCCGCGGCAGGCGGTGGCTCATGGGTCAAGGGAATCGATGGCGCACGGCGCATGAATGAGAGCCTGGGTTGGATGAGCTTGAAGCTGAAGCGCAACGCGCGCTTTTCAAGCGATCGCCTGCACAGGAACCCACGGATGAGGCGGACAGTGTGCCAAAGAGTTCCGCTCGACGCTTCACTGAGTCTTGTCCAACGAGGTGTGAGCCTGGAGGCGGGCGCGAGATTC
>CAHJWV010000716.1 GCA_903643055.1 Burkholderiales bacterium
ATCGGCGGTCATGTCGAGGCGGATCTGGTTCTTCATCGCGGCCAGCCGCGGGTTGGCCTGCAGCAGGTCTTCCATGCCCTTCTTCAGGGCCTCGAGCTTGGCCGTCTCGGCCGCGCGCTGCTCGGCTTTTACCGCAGCGAGGTTGATCGTCTGGCGTGTCGCGTCGATGTCGCCGCGCTTGACCTGGCCGCCCGAGCGGGTGAGGTCGGTACCGCCGCCCTTGATGACATGTGATGAATCACCGGAGCCGCTGCCGCCGCTGAGCAGCGCCACCTTCAGCGGCGCCTGGAAGTAGTCGGCAATGCCCTTCTTGTCGCCTTCGCTGGTCGAGCCGAGCAGCCACATCAACAGGAAGAAGGCCATCATCGCGGTCACGAAGTCGGCATACGCGATCTTCCACGCGCCGCCGTGGGCACTGTGCCCGCCCTTCTTGACGCGCTTGATGATGATCGGCTGCAGCTTCTTCGAATCGCCAGCCATCAATAGACTCCTTGCAAGTCAAAGCGAGAACACCGAATTCCAGTCAAGAAGACGGTTGGCTCCAGCACCAAAACCAGCGAGCAACGCGAAGCGCCCCTCAAGCAACTCGCCAACGATCCGGCTTTGCCGGTCGTTCGGCGAGGCGCCCCCTCGGGGGGCAGGAGCGCAGCGACGTGGGGGCTCATTTCTTCCCTTTCACGTGGCTCTCAAGCTCAGCGAAAGTCGGGCGCTCGGTCGAATACAGCACCTTGCGGCCGAACTCCACCGCCACTTGCGGTGCGTAGCCCTGCATGCTGGCCAAGAGCGTGGTCTTGATGCATTGCAGCTCTTTGCCGCTCTCGTCGTTCTTCTGCTCCAGCAGGCCGGCCAGCGGCTCGGCGACCGCGTAAGCCAGCAAGATGCCAAGGAAGGTACCAACGAGTGCCGAGCCGATCATGCCGCCCAGAATCGCCGGTGGCTGGCCGACCGAGCCCATGGTGTTCACGACACCCAGCACGGCGGCCACGATGCCGAAGGCGGGCAGCGCGCCGGCCAGGCGGGCAATGGCGGCGGCAGGGGCGTGGGCTTCGTGATGGTGGGTATCGATCTCGCTGTCCATCAGGCTTTCGATCTCGTGGGCATTGAGGTTGCCCGACACCATCATGCGCAGGTAGTCGGTAATGAACTCCACCACGTGGTGGTCGGAGCCAACGGTCGCGTATTTCTTGAAGAGTGCCGATTCATGCGGTGTCTCGACGTCTTTTTCGATCGACATCAGGCCCTCCTTGCGGGCCTTCTGCAAGATGTCGTACATCAACGCCAGCAATTCCATGTAGCGCGCTTTGGTGTACTTCGAACCTTTCAACAAGCCTGGTAAGGAGCCGAGCGTGGCCTTGAGTACCTTGGGCTGGTTGTTCACGACGAAAGCGCCCAACGCTCCGCCCAGAATGGCCATCAGTTCGGTCGGCAGCGCATGAATGATCACGCTCATGTTGCCGCCGTGCATGATGTAAGCCCCGAAGATGCACCCCAGGGCGACGCCGTAGCCGATAAGAACAAACATGATGTCGGTGTGTGTGTCGTTTGAGCTTGTTGCGAACCTGCAGCAAGCCTCCGCCCGTTATCGGCCTCGCAAAGAAGCCTCTTGAGAGAGTGTGCGCAACGTCGCACCTTTTCGATCGGCGCAACAGAGCGGCTTTCCGGGGGCAAACCCGAAATGCCGAATCGATGGCGCTTCAGATGCAGGTTAGGCAGTGAAGGTGCGCCAGCGTCGGGCAAAAAAAAGCGGGTTCCGAAGAACCCGCGGCAAAGCACTTTGAGGTGCCAGGAGGAGACAAGCAAGAAACTGTTGCCCGTCGCTATAGATTTCGGCGACGGCCAGAAAAACTTGAGAGAAGCCTTTGTTGAAAAGAAAACTTCAATGCAGTGGCGATGCCAGCACTTCGATGCTCAGTGCATCTGGATGCCGCCCAAGGCCTTGCCTTTGCCGGCGCGTGCCGGCGGGTTGCACAGGCCACAAACATAGTTCTTCGAGATCTCGTGCGGGTGGCTGACGAAATGGCCGCCGCACTTGGAGCACTTGGTCATCGTGAGCATGCCGTTATCGACGAACTTGACCAAGCGCCAGGCGCGGGTCACCGACAAGAGGGCTTCCAGGCCCTGTGCCTGGGTTTGCTCGATGTACAGCTGATAAGCCTTGATGACGACGTCGATCTCGTCCATCTCGGCGACCTTGTTCAGGTACTCGTGAATGTTCAGGAACAGCGAAGCATGAATGTTGGGTTGCCAGGTCATGAACCAGTCGGTGGAGAAAGGCAGCTGGCCTTTGCTCGGCGACTTTCCAGACACTTCCTTGTACAGGCGCAGCAAGCGCTCGTAACTCAGGTCAGTTTCAGATTCCAGCACCTGCAATCGCGCTCCGAGGGTGATGAGTGTCACCGCGCGGTCGATCTGTTTGGCTTCGGTCAAGATGCTTTTGCTTCGCATGGAATCTCTCCTGTTGTGTCTGTGTTTTGCTAACGAAGTTGCTGAGCGTCAGGGCTCAGGCGGCTTCTTGATGGCGGCCGGCCATCAGAATGCTGGCGTGCAGGCGGTTCGTGGTGTCGTTCGCGGCACCCTTGCCGTGGTTGGTCAGCAGGCTCCACACCAGGTCATCGTCCATGCGGAAGCGGCACAGCAGCGTGTTGCCGGCGGCCACCTTCATCATTTGGGCGGGGGTCAGCAGCGCGATCATCGCGGCGCTTTCTTCACTGATGCCCAGACGGTACAGGGCTTGTTCACGGTCGCTGCGGATGAGGCTCTGGGCCAGCATCAGGTACGACAGGTTGGCTTCACGGATTTCGGTCAGGATTTGGTCGGCGTTCATGCTGTGTTCCTTTGAGTCTGTTGTCTGGCTTCGTTTGCAGCGCTGAGGTTCGTCTCAACGTGAAGCGAATTGTGAAGACCGGAACTGGGCTGAAACATCAGGTCACTTCTGTGGCTTGAGTCCAGGTTTTTCTATGTTCTCTGTAAGGGAAATTCTTACAGGCTGAGAGGAATCGCCTGATGGACCGAGTGGCAAGTTTGGAGTTGCCAGTCCATTGAAAGCAGAAAATCGGTCTTTTTGACAATGTTGCGGCATTTTCCAAGGGTTTTGACTGTTGAAAAATATGGCTCTTCTTCTTCGGAAATGACAAAGGTCGCTGGGTCCGACCTTTTGTCTGTTGGCTTGTCAGCGCACATCTGCTGCGGCTGTTACAAATTCGTTCTGAAGTTCAACCGACGCGAAGTTCGGCTTCCCCCGGATCGATGCGAGGCAGATCGTCGGGCAACGCGAAGTCGGCGCGCATCACACGCGCCGTGGTGCGCTCACGCGGCGAGGTTTCGATTTTGGTGAGCACCACCCGCATGAAGGCAGCCTTGTCACGCCCGCTTTCGCGCAGCGTATCGTCGAGGTAGTTGAATTGTGCGAGCTGGAAGCGGTGCTCGAACCAGCCGAGGTACCAGAACCAGTCGGTGTAGTAGAGCCACGACTTCTCGTTCAGCGCGCGCAGATGGGTCGGGTCCTGCCATGCAGTGGCGGCATGTTCGTAGGGCACTTCGATGATGAAGTTGCCGCCGGTCTTGAGCAGGCGCAGGCAGTTGCCCATCAACTCCGGCAGATCGGGAACGTGCTCAAGAACGTTGTTAGCAAAAATGATGTCGGCGCTGCCTTCGGCCAGCACCAGTGGGCCGGCGTAGGGCGTATCGGCCCTCGCCGGAAAGGTCGTGGGTTGGCCGAGATCGAGCACGAGGTCGGGCTGGGCGCGGTCCAGCACATCGATGTTCAGCCAGCCGGGCTTGTAGTCTTTGCCGGAGCCGAGATTGATGCGCGTGGGTTGCCAGGCTTCGGTGGGTCGGCGTTCCTGGTGCACACCGCCATAGCCGGAAGCAAAGGCCAAGATGTCGGCATAAGCCTCGATCGGGTCGATCTGTGCGAAGCGTTCGATTTGGGCCAGGGCTTCGTCATAGAAGGCGGGCGTACCGAACTGCGTCGAGAAGAAGGATTCGAGCGTGCCGCTGCTCGCGTTGTTGCCGGGTTCGCCGACCCAGAACACGTTGTCGCTGAAGGCCGGGTGCGGATCGGTTTGCGCGCTGCGCTCCGAGACGACGGGCGTGCCGAGCGACAAGCAATGCGACACCCGCGCCTGCTCGAAGCGGCTGCTGGCGTAGAAGTGCGCATTGAAGACGACCTTGGCCTGAAGGATGACGGCATCCCGTTCGGGGCCGTACAGCGGCGCATCGAACAGGCTGACCTTCAATCCCTGCGCTTCAATGCGTTGAAGCAGTGCGCGCCGCCGCTCGTTCATGCTGCCGATGAACAGCACATCGATCGGCCGCTGCGCCAGCGCGATGCTGTGCTGCGGAACGAGATAAGGCGCGTGCAGCAAGGGAAACACCGGCACGTCGTCTGGATGCGAGCTATAGGCGCTGACGTTGCCCGCGTTGTAGTCGACCACCGCCGAACCTGTCAGTAATGCCACGTAGTCGGGCGTCACGGCTGCGCCGCCGTCACCGAGCTGCTCGAGGTTCACGAAGATGCAGGTGTAGCGCTGGCGCAGCACAGCCTCGAAGCCGAGGTGCGCGCCAAAGATGAAGTTCACCGCGTCATGGCGCAGCCGGTTCTTGGCCAGCGACACATTCGCACCCATGCGCCTGAACTGGTGGCGGAAATAGCGCGCCTGATCGAGAAAGCCCAGTGAATGCACATAGCCCGGCGGCTGGATGATGCACAGGTGAATCTCTGGCAGCTCGCTCATGCAGCACTCCTGATCGTGATGTGGTCGGGGGGCAGGCCTTGCGACCAGCGTTCGGCCAGAGCCCACAGCAGATGGCCGAAGTCGCGGCTATAGCCTTCGCTGTCGAACAGCGGGGCCGTGTCTCTGGCGGCTACCAAATGATCGTGCAGGCGTTGGCGCTCAACAGCATCGTGAGCCAAAGCCAGCGCTTTGGCTTCATAGCTTTCGATCGTGTCGCACGCCAGTTCAGGCAAGCCGACTGAATTCAGCAGGCTTGCCGCGACCCTGGAGGCGAAGCTGGGCCCGGCGTAGGTCACGACGGGTACGGCGGCCCACAAGGCATCGCTCGCCGTGGTGTGGCCGTTGCAGGGCCAGGTGTCGATGAACAGATCGGCCAGGGCCAGCCGGCTCATGTGCTCGCGCACGCCGACTTTGGGTGCGAACACGAGCCGGTTCGGGTCGATGCCGCGCGCAGCCGCTTGCTTGCGCAACTCGGTCGGCGAATGGTCGTTCCACTTCAGCAGCCACAGCACGGCGTTTGGCAGCTTGTCGAGCAGGCGGCACCAGACGTCGAATACCTCAGGCGACAGCTTGAATGGCTGGTTAAAGCCACACAGCACCAAGGCGTTTTCCGGCAGCCCGGCCTGCGCGCGGGTGTAGAGGCCGGGCAGCGCACGCTGCCTGTCGTTGGGTTGGTAACTGTGGGGCATCAGCGCCAGCTTCTCGCTGTAGTGCGCGGCATGCGAGAGCGGCGAGACGATGTCATCGCCGATGAAATAGTCGATGTAGTCGGCCCCGGTCGTGCCTGGAAAGCCGAGGAAGCTGACCTGCACTGGCGCGGCTCGGTAAGCAAAGATCGCCAGCCGCGTATCACGGGTGTGGCCTTTCAGGTCGACCAGCACATCGATCTCGTCGCGCCGTATTTGTTGGGCTACTTCCAGATCGCTGGCTTGCGAGACCTCGGCGAAGTGGTCAGCGCCGTCCTTCAGGCGCTGGCGCATCGGGCTGCCGTCTTCCGGCCCATGCGAATACAAGGTGATCTCGAAACGTTCGCGGTCCAACTTTTCGAATACCTCGGCCATCAGCACCGCAGTGGCGTGCTGATGAAGATCAGAGGAGACGAAACCCACGCGCAGGCGCTTGGGCAGCGGGCGCGGCGCGATCGGCGCAAAGGCCTTGACCGTGCGCGCCTGAAAGCGAGCGCATGAACGGGCCGCTTTCAATTGTTCTTCGGCCGAATCGGTCAGCGTGACTTGTGCAAACACCGAAGCCCACTGCGCAGCATCAGCAGGCAAATCGGCGGCCATGCGGCGCAGCGCGGCCACGTCTTCATTCGCATGATCCCAGCGGCAGAGTTCGCGCTCGACGAAAGCCAGCAAGCCTTGCGCAGCCAAGTCTCCCGGGCCAAGGCCAAGAATCAACGCGGTGCGAAAGCATTCGGTCGATTCCTGCTTCATGCCCAATGAGTTGAACGACAGGCCGAGCCGGTAATGCGACAGCGCATGGTCGATGTTGCGGCTCAGCGCTTCAAACAAGGCGCTGATCGCCTCTTGATGTTTGCCGGCATTGAACAGCGCTTCGCCGAGGTTCTGATAGTGCTCGGCCGTCTTCGGCACGGCATCGGGCTGCTGCTGAAGGCACATCGCGGCTTCGGCATAGCGGTGCTGCAGGCTGAAGCAGTCGGCAGCGATGCGGCGCGCGACGGCATCAGTCGGTGTGATCGCAAGCGCCGCCTGCGCGTTATCGAGTGCGTTCTCGTGCGCGCCGATCTTCATCTGCGCGCGCGCCAGGTTCAATAGATAGACGACATCGCGCGGGCTGCGTTCAACGGCCGCGCGGAAGGCCTGTTCGGCGCGCACCCAATCGCCTGTCTCGGAATGGGCGACACCTTGCTGCCAGCTCAGATGAGCGGTGCGTGCCTGGTGGGCTGGAACGGTGGGGGTGTGCGGCGCGGCTTGTCGTGCCTGCTTGCGGTGCTTGAGTTGCATGTTGTGGCACCACGCGCGGTGCACCTGTGGAAGGTGCATAAATTCTAGAAATGCACCTTGGGCCGCAAGCCTTGAATTAGGCCGTAGAGCCATGCCTGTTCAGGGCTTACCGCATCAATGCGCGTGGTCGCTATCAAGGCTTGGCTGGCGCCATATAGGTAGGGCGCTCAAGTTCCGCGGGGCCAAGCAGATAAACAAGCTTCTATAACACCATGTTTAAGGGGGCGGGTAAGTTTTTTTTAAGCCAGTCCTCAAGTCCGAACAGAGCCGCTCCGATAACCATTTCATCGGGGATGAGCAATCAAAACCGAAGTCCGGAAAGCAGCGATGGCTGGCAGCACCGGGGGTCAAACCACCAGATCCTCAACGATGTCAGAAGCGTGAATCACGCCGGGCGCAGCAGCCGACCACGATGTGGGAAGCAGTTTAGGCAGATAAGTTTTTGGGCAGTAGACAAGTCTGCCGAGGCAATGCCGGCGCTCGTGCCGGGTGTCAGTCAACCATTTGGAGTCTTTGAAATGAGCATGTCAGTCAACACCAATGTCACGTCGCTGAACGCACAACGCAATCTGGCGTCGACGCAAAACCAATTGTCAACGTCGATGCAGCGCCTGTCTTCCGGCCTGCGTGTCAACAGCGCCAAAGACGACGCAGCCGGCCTGGCGATCTCTGAGCGCATGAGCGCCCAAGTGCGTGGCATGAACGTCGCGATGCGCAATGCCAATGACGGCATCTCTCTGGCGCAAACGGCTGAAGGCGCGTTGGGCAAAGTGAGCGATTCGCTGCAACGGATGCGTGAACTCGCAGTGCAGTCACGTAACACCACCAACAGCGGCAGCGACAAGGATTCGCTGAACCAGGAATTCCAGCAACTCAGCTCGGAAATCACCCGCGTTCTGGGTGGTACGACCTTCAACGGCACCGCCATCATCGGCGTCAGCGCGGGTGCCAAGAACTTCCAGATCGGTGCGAACACGACGACCAATGACGTCATCACCGTGACCACATCCGACATGACGGCCGATGCCAGCCTGACCGCTGTGACCGGTGCCACCTCGGTGATCGACAGCACGACCGACCTGGCCGCGCTGAAGACCGTGATCGACAACATCGACGGCGCGATCGACAAGGTCAACAGCGAACGCGCCATGTACGGTGCGACGCAAAACCGTTTCGATTCGGTGATCTCGAACCTGCAGACTTCGGTGGAAAACCAGTCAGCCGCTCGCAGCCGGATCACGGACGCTGACTTCGCCTCGGAAACGTCTAACCTGTCTCGTGCGCAGATCCTGCAGCAGGCCGGGACCGCGATGGTGGCGCAGGCCAACCAGCTGCCGCAGCAAGTGCTGTCGCTGCTGAAGTAAGCGAAATTCGAAAGCCCAGCCGCTTCGGCGGCAGGTTTTCGCCCAGGCCCCACCCGGTTTTCCGGGTGGGGCCTTTTCTTTGGGGCCGATGTTGAAGTGGGCCGCTTTCTTCCTTCATTTCCGCGAATCGCGGTCTTCCTGTTTGGAAACAATGACACCCATCAAGTCCTTCCGCGGGATTTGTGGTCCGGAAACCCCGGGGTTATGAGACATCAGCCCCGACAGGCCCAGCCTGCTGACTGATGTCTTGCAATGCCGGCGCTGTCGCCGGAAGTCACTGATTCTTGAGGAACGCAACATGCCACAGACAATCAACACCAACCTGGTTTCGCTGAACGCGCAACGAAACCTGAACACGTCGCAAAGCTCTCTGGCCACAGCGATGCAGCGCCTGTCTTCAGGTCTGCGTGTGAACTCGGCCAAGGACGATGCGGCAGGCCTTGCGATTGCCGAGCGCATGAATGCGCAAGTGCGCGGCATGAACGTTGCCGTACGCAACGCCAATGACGGCATCTCGCTGGCGCAGACCGCGGAGGGTGCGTTGTCGAAAGTGGGCGATGCGCTGCAACGTATGCGTGAACTGTCGGTGCAAGCGCGCAACTCGACCAACAGTGGCAGCGACAAGGATTCGCTGAACAAGGAATTCCAGCAGCTCTCGGCCGAAATCGGCCGGGTGCTGGCCGGCACGACCTTCAACGGTCAGCCGATCCTGGCGTCGACGGGCACGCAGACCTTCCAGGTCGGTGCGAACACGACGGCCAACGACACGATCGCCATCAACACGATGGACTTGACGGTCGATGCATCGGTGACCGCCGTCACCGCGTCGGTGATCGACAGCACGACCGACACTACCGCGTTGGGCTTGGTGATCGATAACATCGACGGTGCGCTGAACCTGATCAATGACACGCGCGCCAGTTACGGTGCGAGCCAGTCGCGCTTCGATTCGGTGATCTCCAACCTGCAGCAGGCGGTGGAAAACCAGTCGGCCGCCCGAAGCCGGATCATGGACGCGGACTTTGCGGCAGAAACCGCCTCGTTGAGCCGAGCGCAGATCCTGCAGCAGGCCGGCAACGCGATGGTGGCTCAGGCGAACCAGTTGCCCCAGCAGGTGCTGTCGCTGCTGAAGGGCTGATGGCTGAGTGTGTAACCGTGTCTCAAGGTGTGCCTCAAGTTGTCCCTTGAGCCAGCCGATAAAGTGATGACTCGGTCAAATACGAGCTATCTCTCTATTGAAAGGACTGAGGCGGCAATGCAAGTGCGCTCGCCGTCCACCGCGGTGAAAGGACAAATATCATGGCGATCAGTTCAGCTGGCATAGGCAGTGGCCTGGATGTGAAGACCATCGTTGAAAAATTGATGGCGGTCGAGGCTTTGCCGCGCACACGTCTGCAAGAGCAGCAGTCGGCCATCCAGACCAAGATTTCGGCGTATGGCTCATTGCAGTCATCGCTGTCGAGCTTTCGCGATGCCGCTCAGGCGCTGACCCGTGCGACGACCTGGGGTGCGACCACCGCCACCTCGGCCGACGCCAACTCGGTCAGCGTGTCTGGCAGCAGCAGCGCCGCGGCCGGCAATTACGCGGTCGATGTGCAGCAACTGGCCAAAGCCCAGAGCGTGGCCAGCACGGCTTATGCATCTTCCAGCGCGACGGTGGGCGAGGGTGAGCTGACGATCGAGTTGGGTAAATATCCACCTCCGCCCGAGCCTGGCTTCGTGGCGCGTGCCGCGATCAGCGCGCTGAGCATTCCAATTAGCAGCTCCGACAGCCTGACGAGCATGCGCGACAAGATCAACGCGGCTGGCGCAGGCGTTACCGCGTCGATCATCACCGACTCTTCCGGCGCCCGCCTGGTGCTGAGCGGCTCGTCCACGGGCTCGGACAACGCCTTCCGGGTTTCGGGCACGGGTGGTGCGGCCGCCTTCAGCTTTGACCTGACAGACCCGTCTTCTCCCATGAAGAAGACGCAGGAGGCGCAAGACGCCAAGGCCACGATCAACGGGCTGGACATCACGTCGCCATCGAACATCCTGACCGACGTGGTTCAAGGAATGACCCTGACCCTGCAAAAGCCGACCGGTACCTACGGCAAGGGCGACGACGCAGACAAATTTACGAGTTCGGGCGCCATCCAAGTGACCGCGTCGCAGGACAACACGACGATGAAGGCGGCGATCCAGAGCTTTGTCGGTGCCTACAACACGCTGGCATCGACGCTGAAGTCGCAGACCAAGTACGACGAGGCGACGAAAAAAGGGGCCACGCTGCAAGGTGACAACACTGCGGTCAGCCTGCAGCGTCAATTGCGCGAGGTGGTGAGCGGCTCCACCAGTGCATCGTCGGTGTTTTCCAATCTGTCGCAGGCCGGTATCGAACTGCAGGCAGATGGTCAACTCAAAGTCAGCGAGACCAAGTTGACCAGTGCGTTGAGCAAGCTGCCGGAATTGAAGAAGATGTTTTCCGCCAGCAGCTCAGATAAGACACAAGACGGTTTGGCTCAGCGCATGCGTGCCTTTGGTGATCAGGTACTCGGCTCGGACGGCGCGCTCACGACCCGCGTTAGCGGACTGAACGCCAGCATCAAGCTGAAGGACAAGCAAGTGGAAATGTTGGAACTGCGGGAAGCGCAGACGCAAAAGCGTATCCAGGCCCAATACAGCGCACTCGACACGAAGGTGGCGGGCCTGACGGCCTTGAACACCTACATCACGCAGCAAATCACCAACTGGAACAAGAGCACAGGTTGAGGTGGTCATGGTGGCCAGCGCCCGCACCGCTTTCACATCACGCCGCTCCTGAAGCGGCGTTTTGCCATTCTGCCCGCCAGCCTTCGGTGGCCTGGCGCATCGCGAAGCGCTGCCTTGTCGAGATAAGCGCTTTCATAAGTTCAAGCCCCATCGCCTGCAGATTTGCAGCTTGAGTGAGAACAAAGGCGAATGCCGGCCTTGATTGATGCCGTTTAAAGGGCTTGTGTGGAGGGACGGCGCTAAAGGCGGTGAGAAAGCCGACCGATAACCAAAACATCCAGTACACGCAGAAAGCCAGATCCCATGTTTGCCTCCGCCGCCTTTGCCTCCCCGTCCAGCCGACAACGTTCTGCTTACCAGGACGTTCAGGTCACGACCGGCGTCAACGGTGCTTCGCCGCACCAACTGGTCAGCATGCTGTTTGACGGGCTGATCGATTCGATTGCACAAGCGCGCGGCGCCATCCGGGCCAAGAACATCGAGGCCAAGGGGCGTGCGGTGTCTCGTGCCGTCCGCATCATCGACGAAGGCCTGAAGTCTGGCTTGAACCTCGCCGAAGGCGGCCCACTGGCGGCCGGCCTGAATGACTTGTATGCCTACATCTCCGTTCGCCTGACCTACGCCAACCTGCACAGCGATGAAGCTGCGCTGGACGAATGCGTCAGCCTCATCGAGCCACTGCGCAGCGCTTGGTCGGCGATGGGCAAGAACGTGCCGGGGGTTTGAATGAAGCAACTGCAACGTCTGACCTCTCACGCTCAGGGAGCCCCCATGAACTCCGCCTTGTTGAACTATTACGAAGCCATCGAGCAGGCCAGCGCCGACATGCTGAATGCGGCGCGCACTGGTGACTGGGATCAAGTCGTCAAGCTCGAAGGGGCGTGCGCGCTGCTGATCTCTCAGCTCAAGCATGCTGCGAATTCACAGTACCTCGATTCTGAAGCGGCGCAATTGAAATCGCGCATCATGCAACGGATACTGATCAATGACGCCGAGATCCGCCAATTGGCCGACCCCTGGCTCGAAGACCTGGACAGCATCCTCGCCGGCAAGCCCAAGTCCGTTCACTGAACACCCAGGCTTCGCGCCTGACTTTTCCGATACAGAAGGTTTGATCGCATGCAGCCTCTGGACACGTCGCCGATGCCGCTGGATTCACTGGCCGCCGCACACGGCGGTTTAGATGGGTTTCGACTGGGCACGCCCTCCGAAGTGCAGGGCGTGATGAATAGCCTGATCGACGGCAATGTGCTCGTCAATCTGAATGGCAGCGATGGCGCGGCTTACACCACCACGCTGTGGGCGATCGACCCCGGCCGAGGCACCCTGAGCTTCAGCGCCGACGCCGACAACAATGTGGTCGATGCGCTGGTCGAAGCCGAAGATGCCGTGGCCGTGGCCTACCTCGACAGCATCAAGGTGCAGTTCGACGCGCAAGACCTGGTGCTGGTGCGTGGCGGGCGCAGCAGCGCACTGAACTGCGCGATCCCGCGCGAGGTGTTTCGCTTTCAGCGCCGCAATGGCTATCGCGTGCGGCCGTTGCTGCGCAGCACACCGGTGGCCCGCGTGCGCCACCCGATGATTCCCGACATGCAGCTGTCGCTTCGTGTGCTCGACCTGAGCATCGGCGGCTGTGCCTTGTTTCTACCCGACGACGTGCCGCCACTGCAACCTGGTGTGGTGATCAACGGCGTGCAGATCGATCTCGACATCGACACTCGCGTGGCCACCTCGTTGCGGCTGCAGCATGTGACGTCGCTGAATCACGAATCGAAGGGTGTGCGGTTGGGCTGCGAAATGGTCAGCCCGAGCAGCGAGGCGTTGCGCTTGCTGCAGCGCTATATCGACCAGACCCAGAAGCGGCATCGCCTGTTGTCGCTGTAGCGCCTCAGGCCTCGCGCTCCAGCGCGGTGTCTAAGCCTGGCGCGACGCTTCGACCTGATGGCGGTGCGTCATCGCCCAGCGCGCAATCGCCTGCACGGGCACCAAAACTTGCCTGCCCATTGGTCAACTCGTAGTCGACCCTTGGTGGCCTCGTCGGCGTCACTTCGCGCTTGACGAAGCCATCGGGCTCCAGGTTGCGCAGCGTCGAGGTCAGCATCTTCTGTGACACGGTGTTGATGCGGCGCTTGAGTTCGCTGAAGCGTTGGCTGGCGTCTTCGAGCACAACGATGACCATGAGGGCCCATTTGTCGCCGATGCTGGCCAGCACGGTGCTGACCAGATTGCAGCTGGGGGCAGGGACGTCGAGGTGATTTGGTTTCATGCAGGTGGCTTCTTGAAGGGCCGGTGAGCCGCCCGTATTCTTCAAGTATCCGTTGGATGCCGAATCATCTCGGGTGTCACGACAACTCGGGAATGGAACTCGGAATGAGCAAGCGGACGCGGTACTGGTCACCGGAGATTCGGGCTATGTGGCGAGCTGGACGATGGTGGCACTGCTGAAGCAGGGCGATCTCGTGCGGGCGAGCTTGCGCGATCAGAAGCGCGAGGCAGAGATGCGCGCCGCGCTGGCGGGGCAGGTTGATGCCGGCGATCGTCTGAGCTTCGTGAAGGCTGATCTGCTGCAAGATGAAGGCTGGACTGCGGCAGTGCAGGGATGCCGTTATGTGCTGCATGTGGCCTCGCCAATGGGCGCCGGCAACGAAGTGATCGCACCGGCGCGCGAGGGCACTCGCCGCGTCTTGGAAGCGGCCATCCATGCCGGCGTTGAACGGGTGGTCGTGACCTCGTCGCTGGTCGCTGCGCTGCCATCGCACCCGACGCCGGGGGCCGCCAGTGACGAGACGGTCCGGACCGATCTCGAGGCGGCGCATGTGACCCCGTATGCCCGCGCCAAGAGGCTTGCCGAGCAAGACGCGTGGCGCATCGGCCGATGCGGCGCGCAGCGGCTTTTCGCTGGTCATGGTGCTGCCGGCCTTCATCCTCGGGCCGGTGCTGGGCCCCGACCATTCGGCCTCGTTGGCGCTGGTGTCGCAGATGCAGCGTGGCAAGGTGCCTGCGGTGGCGCGTTTGGGCTTCAGCAGGGTCGATGTGCGCGATCTGGTGGATCTGCATCTGCGGGCGATGACCTCACCCGAGGCGGCCGGCCAGCGCTTCGTGGCCAGCGCCCGATTTCTCTGGATGGCTGAGCTTGCACAACTGCTGCGTGAGCACCTGGGCGATCGTAAGGGCAAACCCGGCCGGCTGGCCGTGTCAGGCCGGTTCTGACGCAGGCTGTGGTGCCGAGCTGACTGTGAGCTTGGCCACATGCACCTACAGTGCAGGCCGCGTGGTGCTTTCATCACCACGCGGTGCCGCCCATGACCCTCCATGTTTCCCTGCCTGCCGTGTCAACGTCACTGGTCGATCTCTACCGCCATGTCTGGCTGCATGCGCGTGGCGTGCGTGCCCGGCTGGCGGTCGCGCTGACGATGCTTGGCGGCTCGCAGCTATTGCGGCTGTCGATGCCCTGGATGACCGCGCAAGCCATCAACTCGATCCAGATCGGAGGTGGTGCCGGCCTGCCGGCCGCCGGCCGATGGATTGCCTGGATCTTGGCGCTGAACGTGGCGGTCTGGGCGCTGCACGGCCCGGCCCGCGTGCTGGAGCGATCGGTGGCCTTGCGTGTTCGGCGCAGCCTGGCCGACCAGCTCTACGCCAAGCTGTCGCGCGCGCCGCTGACCTGGCATCAGCAGCATCACTCCGGTGATCTTCAGCACCGCGTCAACCAGGCCAGCACTGCGTTATCCAGCTTCACGCAAAGCCAGTTCATCTACCTGCAGAACTTCATCAACATCGCCGGCCCGCTGATCGCGCTGAGCCTGCTGTCGCCGTTGACCGGCGCGATGGCGGTGCTGGGCTTCGTGGTGACCGCGGTGGTCATCATTCGATTCGATGGCGCGCTGATGGCGCTGGCGGCACAAGAGAACCAGGCCGAGCGCCGCTATGCCGCGCGCCTGCTCGACTTCGTTGGCAACATCTCGGCGATTGCCAGCCTGCGCCTTCAAGAGGCCACCCGTCGTCTGCTCGACACCCGGTTGATGGCGGTGTTCGTGCCGCTTCGCCGCAGCATGGTGCTGGCCGAATGGAAGTGGTGTTCGGTCGATCTGCTGACGATCGGCTTGAGCTGGGGACTGGTTGTTGTCTATGCGTGGTCCACGGGTGCGGCTTCGGCTGCGGGTGGCACGCTGCTGATCGGTAGCCTCTTCATGATTCATCAATATGCGCAGCAGGCCGCTGGCGTGCTGGGCTCGATGGCGGCGAACTACCAGAACCTTGCTCGCAACCAGACCGACTTCGCCAGCGCCCACCTGATCCAGGCTGCGCCGCAGCCGTTGGAGCGCGGCCGCGCCCCCGACGCCAGCTGGCAGCACATCGAGCTGCACGGCCTAGGCTTCGACTACGGCAATGCCCAGCACAGCGGCATCCATGGCGTGACGCTGACGCTGGCGCGGGGCGAGCGCGTGGCCTTGGTCGGGCCCAGCGGCTCCGGCAAAAGCACCTTGCTGCGCGTGATGGCCGGCCTGTATGACGCCCACCGCGGCCATGTGTCGATCGACGGGGTACCGCAGCTGGGCCGTCGCCACGTGGCCGAACTCTCGACCTTGATTCCTCAAGAGGCCGAGGTGTTCGAGGCCAGCATGCGCGAGAACATCACGCTCGATCAGCAGATCGATGAGGCCGACCTGAAGCAAGCGGTGTATGTCAGCGCGCTCGACGTGGTGGTGGGCGGGCTGCCGATCGGGCTGGACACGCCGATGTCGGAGCGCGGCTTCAACCTCTCTGGCGGCCAACGGCAACGCCTGGCGCTGGCGCGCGGTGCCCTGGCCGCGCGAGAAAGCTCGCTGCTGTTGCTCGATGAGCCGACCAGTGCGCTCGATGCGTTGACCGAGCAGGTGGTGCACCAGCGCCTGGACGAATGCCATCCGCAAGCCTGCATCATTGCGGCCGTGCACCGGCTGTCGCTGCTGCCGCATTTCGATCGGGTGGTGTTCATGGTCGAGGGGCGCGTGCTCGACATCGGTACCGCCGATGAACTCAGCGCGCGTCAACCCTTGTTTGACGCGATGCGCCAAGGCAGCGCCGAGCCCGACCGGCCGCCGGTGGAGGCGGCTTGACGAGCAGATGCCGGTTGATGTGGACGGGCTGCCATCCAAGGACGCGATGATGTGAGGTTAGGAAAATTTCGGGCGCGAGGACACCGAGGCAGATTTCAGCGGACCGCGCCGATCAGTGGGCCGAGCGGCCTGCGCATCGGCGCGATGAAGGTCTGCTGAATAGAGGCTGGAGATCGTGCCGTCAAGGTACAGCGCGTTCTGGCAATGCAGGGTGTCGCGAAAGAACACGGCGAACTCATGCAGGCTCACCGGCTTTTCACTGATCACAAAGATCGCCTGCGAGCCCGCCACACCGACGCCATTGCGGATCAGGCGCGAGTTGGAGTTCGGATTCAGCTTCGGGTGAATGGCACCCTGCTTCAACAGCAGTGGGCCCGACTGGGTGGCCCGGCGCGGTGTCTTTTTCAGGGCGCGGTAGTCCACCGCATCCATCACTTGCGGCCCGGTGCCATCGACCAGAAAGACCCCGTTGGGCTTCAGGAAGAAGTTGCCTGGCTTGCTCGCCAGGTTCAGCGGCGACAGCTCGATGCCATCGATCACCAGCAGACCGACCGGTGAAGAATCAGCTTCGTACATTCCGGCGTTCATGCCAAATGCCAGTTGTTTTTGCTGCGCCTGCAGCCACTGCGCGAGCCGGTCCAGGCGGCCAAAAGGAGCACCGCGTTCATCGCGCCAGAACATCCGCAGATCGTCGATTGCGGTGTCGACTCGAACGACGGTGAAGCGTTCGTCGGCCGCGTGGCCGAGGCTGGCGAGGATCAGAAGAACGAGGCCGATGAAGAGCTGCTTCACGGTAGGGCGGGGAGTGGCTTGAAGCGGCATCTTGGCATGGCCGGATGGGCAGAGCGGCGTCTGGGTGGGTCGGTGGATGGGAAGGCGGATCGGGCCGGCGAATCAACAAGCTCATCCATCATCGAGTGGGCGGCGGGCTGGAAAGTGGGCCGGCCGACGCAAAATCGGCACTTCCGGCGGCAGGCCGGGCTCAAGCCATTCAACGAGACCCCATCGATGCCCATCGCCCGCATGCACCATGTCGCGATCATTTGCGCCGACTACGAGCGCTCCAAGCGCTTCTATACCGAGGTGCTGGGCCTGCGTGTGCTGGCCGAGACCTATCGCGAAGCACGGCATTCTTACAAGCTCGACCTCGGCCTGCCCGATGGCACGCAGATCGAGCTGTTCTCATTTCCCGGTGCGCCGCCACGGCCGTCTTATCCTGAAGCGCAAGGCCTGCGCCATCTGGCGTTTGCGGTGGACGACATCGACGCCAGCGTGGCCCGTTTGCAAAGCCTGGGCGTGGTGGTCGAGCCAGTGCGTGTGGACGAGTTGACCGGCCAGCGCTTCACTTTTTTTGCCGACCCGGACGATCTGCCGCTGGAGTTCTATGAATCGACCGTGTCCGAACAAGCGGCGCCCGACGCATGAGTGGAGCAGCCACCGTGCTGAGACCGTGCCGATGAGGCCAGCGAACAGGGCTTGCCGCAGCTGGCCACTTCTTGGGCGAAAGGGCTTTTACGCTGAGTCGGTTCCGTGTGCCCACCCATGCAGACATTGAACGCATGAGGCTGAAAGGTTAGAAAAAATCACCCGCCAGTGCGGCTGGGTGATCAGCCCGCTTAAACCTGCATGTTCATGATTTCGGAATAAGCCTGCACGAACTTGTTGCGCACCTGCATGGTGGCCTGAAAGCCGATCTGCCCCTTCTGCATCGCGACCATCGTGTCTTCCAGGCTCACGGTGGGGTTGCCCATCTGGACCTGGCGCTGCATGTCTTCGGCTTGCAGCTGCGTCTGGCTGACCGATTTCAGCGCCTGGGTCAACTCTTTCTGAAACCCTCCGCCCTGAACGGCTTTGCTGGAATTGGCGAGCGGCAACCCATCGACGCCGAGGCCGGCGCGAGCGGCGGCTTGAGCGAAATTGAAAGGTTTCAGCGTGACGTTCATGGTTCTCTCCCGGCAACACGGCCCGTGCTGCTCGATGACCGGACTTTAGGGAAATTGGCTGGCGTTCATGACAAGAACTGAGCAGGCTTTCAGCGTTTGTTCAACGCATTCGAGGACCTCAGGTTTCCAAATAATCGTTGCTGTCCGGAGCACCTGTCTGCCCGGGAAGGAACAGACACATGGACAACGCGGTCGCGATCGCCAACCCCCAGTACCCCGCGGTGCCAGCGAGCTTCGGCGCACGCATTGCGGCACTGCCGGTGAAGAGCCGTGTCGGCCTGGGCGCAGGCATCGTGGCGCTGATCGCGGTGCTGGCGGCCATCCTGATGTGGAGCAGCCAGGGTGACTACAAGGTGCTGTACGCCAACCTGTCTGACAAGGACGGCGGCGCGATCATTGCCCAGCTCTCGCAGATGAACGTGCCTTACCGCTACACCGAAGGCGGCGGCGCGATCTTGGTGCCGGCTGCGCAAGTGCATGACCTGCGCCTGAAGCTCGCTTCGGCCGGCCTGCCCAAAGGCTCG
>CAHJWV010000717.1 GCA_903643055.1 Burkholderiales bacterium
CGCCGCAGTGCCGCTGGCGCAGCGCTGCTGGCCAAGGCTTCGCTCGACATCGCCAGCAATGCGCTGAAAGCCGAAGGCCAACTTGCGCCCGACACCCGCGGCACGGCCGACCACTGGACGCTCGACGCCAACGCGCCCGCGCTGGCCGGCCTGGGGCCGCTGCTTGATCTGCTGCCCGCGCTGCGCAGCTCGGGGTTGACTGCAGGCCTCAAAGGCACGCTGACCGCGCAGGCGCAGGCCAGTGGCCGCTGGCCCGACATGACAACGCAGGGCCAGGCCAAGGTTTCCGAGCTGCATGCCGGGCCGCTGGCCATCGACAAAGCCGATCTGAACTGGCAACTCGGCAGCAGCGGCAACGCGCCGCTCGAAGTGAAGGCCGATGTGACACAGGCTGGCTGGGGCGCACAAAAGATCGGCGCCAGCTCGCTGCAACTCAAGGGCACGACGCGCGCTCATGAGCTGAGCCTGCGCAGCGAACTCAAAGCGGCGGCACCGGCGTGGGTCGACGGCGTTCAGCCGCCACCGCCGCTGGACGAGGCGGCAAAGGCGGCGCAACAGCAACGCACGCTGATCGTTGCCAATGCGCGCGGCAGCCTGAGCGGCGGTCGCTTCGATGACAAGCCTGCACCGGGCGGCGGCGCCGCCTTCGTGTGGAAAGGCACGCTGCAGCAACTCGAGATGCGCAGCAGCCAGCCTGGCGCCACGCCGCTGTTGCTGGCGAAGAACATCGATGTCGAACTGCAGGCCGGCGACATGCCGCGGCTAGCGATCTCGGCCGGGCGGGCCGACATCGTCGGCGCCGGGCTGCGTTGGGATCGCATCGAATGGCAAGCCGGCGTCGGCGTGCAGACCCAGCATCTCGACCTGCAGGCCGAACTGGAGCCGCTGGCCGTGGCGCCACTGCTGCGCCGCATCCAGCCCAACTTCGGCTGGGGCGGTGACTTGCTGTTGGCGGGCAAGGTCGTGATTCGCCAGACGCCCGAATTCACCGCCGACATCGTGCTGGAGCGCAAGGACGGCGATCTGAGCGTCACCGACGAAACGGGCACGCAAACGCTCGGCCTGACCGACCTGCGCCTGGGCCTCGACGCGCACGACGGCGTCTGGAGCTTCACGCAAGGGCTGGCCGGCAAGCAACTCGGCGTCGCGGCCGGTGCGCTGGTGGTCCACACCTCGCCGATGCGTGCCTGGCCCGACGCCGACGCGCCGGTGCAAGGCGTGCTCGAAGCGCAGGTGGCCAACCTCGGCACCTGGGGCGCCTGGGTGCCCGCCGGCTGGCGGCTCGATGGTCGGCTGAACATCACCGCCAGCCTGGGCGGCCGCTTCAACGCCCGTGAATACACCGGCGAGATGAAAGGCAGCGGCATCGGCGCGCGCAACCTGCTGCTAGGCGTCAACGTGACCGATGGCGAAGTCGATATCGCGCTGCAAGGCGATACCGCGCGCATCAACAAGCTCACCGCACGTGCGGGCGCCGGCACGGTTCGCCTTGAAGGCGATGCGCGGCTCGGCGAGAGCCCGCGTGCAACGCTGCAGCTGATCGCCGACAAGTTCCAGGTGCTCGGGCGGGTCGACCGCCGCATCGTCACCTCGGGCCGCGTCGACATGGTCATCGATCCCGAAAACCTGAAAGGCGAAGGCAAGTTCACTGTCGATGAAGGGCTGATCGACTTCACGCGCTCCAACGCCCCGAGCCTGGGCAACGACGTCGTCGTGACCGGCCGCAGCACCAATGAGGAAGTGGCACCTGCCTCGACAAGCACGCGCAATGTCGCGATCAACTTGGAGCTCGACCTCGGCAAGCGGCTGGCCTTGCGCGGGCGCGGCATCGACACCCGGCTGGAAGGCGAACTCAAGCTGACCACACCCGGTGGCAAGCTGGCCTTGAATGGCAGCGTGAGCGCGGTCGACGGCACTTACGCCGCCTATGGCCAGAAGCTCACCATCGACCGGGGCGTGGTCATCTTCAACGGCGCCATCGAAAACCCGCGCATCGACATCGAAGCCACGCGGCCGAACCTTGACGTGCGCGTGGGTGTCGCGATCACCGGTCCCTTGCTCGGGCTGCGGGTGCGCCTGTTCTCCGAGCCGGACCTGTCGAATGCTGAAAAGCTGTCGTGGCTGATGCTCGGCCGCGCCAGCGACGGGCTGGGCCGCCAAGACACCGCATTGCTGCAACGCGCGGCGCTCGCGCTCTTGTCAGGCGAAGGTGAAGGCGTGACCGACCAGATCACCAAGGCCATCGGCATCGATGACGTGTCGGTGCGGCAGACGGAAGGTGAAGTGCGAGAGACGGTGGTCGGTGTGGGCAAGCAGCTGTCGCGCCGCGTGTACATCGGCTACGAGCAAAGCCTGAACTCGAACACTGCAGGCAGCTTCCAGGTCACCTACCGCATTGCGCAGCGCTTTCTGGCGCGGCTTCAATCCGGAACCGACCGATCTCTGGATCTGATCTGGACCTGGCGCTGGGAATGAAGGAGCGCCATGCTGCGGCGCCCACAAGTTGGACGATCAGGCAGCGACCGGCTGCATGCGGATCGTTCGGTGGCCGACATCCATCGCACGCACCAGGGCCGAAGCAGGCTCTTCAAAACGATAGCCGCCGAAAAGCTTGTAGTCGCTGAACACGACCTGCGGCTCTTTCGGCGCGCTGGAGGTCTTGTGCACCACCACCGAAGCCGTATAGCCGCCACCGGGCGCCTCGAGTGCGCCCGCATAGATCCGAAAGTTGCCGACATCCCGTTGACCGAAGTGCATTTCCCGCTCCTTGCTGCCAGCCCCCAGCAGTACAGGCGATCATCCGCCCCGCTCGACCGTGAAGAAATCCTCTACATGAGGGACGATTTCATGACCTCAGTGCATTGAACTTTGGGAAGCAGCTTCTCCATCCATCGGCCTCTTCATCAGCGATCTGTTCAGCTCATGCGAAAATCCGCCGCTCTCGCCGTAGTTCAATGGATAGAACGGCCGCCTCCTAAGCGGCAAATACAGGTTCGATTCCTGTCGGCGGGACCAAACGGCGCGGCCGACCGGAGTTGGCCATCGCCGCGTCCGCCCCCATTCTGTTCACGCGTGAAGGCACGGGCCTGCAGGCCAGTCGACAAGTGACACAGTCGCTTCGAAACCTGGCGCTTCAGATGAATCGCTAAGCGCTTGCAGCAGGTCATTACTCACCAGTCAGAAATATAGGAGACAGATGGATGCTTGAAGAAGGAGCGGACCAAGCCTGGGTCATCGGCGATG
>CAHJWV010000718.1 GCA_903643055.1 Burkholderiales bacterium
CGAAGAAGCGAAGGTCCTGCGTTAAACAGGGCCGATCAGCGATCGATGATCAAACCGGCGGCAGCCAGGCCACGATCTTTTGCGCCATGCGCTGGGCTGCGCCTCGGTGCGAGGCGGCGAAGGCCACGGCCTTGCGGGCCAGGTCTTCGCGCTGCGCCTGGCGTACCAGTTCGCAGGCCGTGCGCACGCCTTCAGCCATGTCGACCACGCGAAGGGACGCGCCTGCGGCAAGCGACAGCTCGGCGGCCTGCGCGAAGTTGAAGGTGTGCGGGCCCATCACGACCGGGCAACCGCAAGCCGCGGCTTCGATCAGGTTCTGGCCGCCGAGCGGGGCGAAGCTGCCGCCGAGCAAGGCCACGTCGGCCAGTGCGTAGTACAGCGGCATCTCGCCCATCGAGTCACCCATCCACACATCGGCGGCGAGGTCGGCGTCGGTGGGCGCGTCACCCCAGCGGCTGCGCCGCGACAGGCTCAAGCCGACGTGGGCGACCAAGGCGGCCACCTCGTCGAAACGCTGCGGATGGCGGGGCACGATCACCAGCAAGGGCCGGCCGGCCGCTGGCTGCTGCAGCCAGGCTTGCAGCAGCATCGCCTCTTCGCCTTCGCGGGTGACGGCTGCCAGCACGACCGAACGTTTCGATGTCGAACGATCGAGCGCTGCGCGCCATTGCCGGCCGCAATCGAGCACCGCCTGCGGTGGCGCGATGTCGAATTTGAGATTGCCACAGACGAGGGTTTCGCCAGCACCCGATTCAAGCAGGCGTTGCGCATCGGCTTCGGTCTGCGCCAGCACCAGCGACAGCGACTTCACCGCCGGGTGCAGCACGATCGCCACGCGCTGGCCCTTGCGCTGGCTCTTCGGGCTCAGGCGCGCATTGGCCAGCACCATCGGCACCCGCGCCGCCTTGGCCTCATACAGTAAGTTGGGCCAGATCTCGGTTTCCATCAGCACGCCCACCGCCGGGCGGAAGTGCTCGAAGAAACGCTGCACGACACCCGGTGTGTCATAGGGCAGCCAGGCCTGCATGTCGCCTTCGCGCAGCAAGGCAAGGCCGGCTTCGCGGCCGGTGGCGGTGCTGTGCGTCAACAGCAGCCGCAGGCCGGGCCGCTCAGCCCGCAAGGCGTCGATCAGCGCCGCCGAGGCGCGGGTTTCGCCGAGCGACACCGCATGCACCCACAGCCCGCCAGTCCACGATGGGCCTTCATAAACACCCAGGCGCTCCCGGATCGCATGCCGATACAGCGGCTCGGCGCGCCCGCGCCACCACAGGCGAAGCACATAGACCGGCTTCAGCAGCCACAAGAGATTGGAATAGGCGCGACGGGCGAGCCAGCCTTGCAAAGCACTCACGAAGCACCGGCCTTTCGGACCACCTGCCACATCGCCCAGATCAGATCGATCTCGGGCGTCGGGGCGCGTTCAACCGAGATCTGATGGCGATGGCCATGGGCCAGCTGCGGCCCGGTCCGCCATGAGCTTGGAAAGTTATAGATCTGCACATGCGGAAGGTTCAGCGCCACAGCGATATGGCTCAGCCCGCTGTCGACGCCGATCACGCCCTGCGTCGCACCCATGCGGTCGACCAGTTGATCGAGCGACATCTGCGGCCAGACGGTGGCTTGCGGGCCGATGGCCTGCGCGAGCCGCTGCGCGCGCGCCAGCTCGACGGCACCGGCATGTGGCAACGCGATCTGATAGCCAGCGCAAATGCAGCGCTGGCCGAACTCGATCCAGTCGGCTTCGGGCCACAGCTTGTCGTCGCGCGACGTGCCATGCACGAACACCAGCGTCGGCTGGGCTTCGCGCGCGCCCTGCGCCTGCAGCCCGAAGCGCGGCGGGCCCTTCACGGTGTAATTGAGCGCACGCGCGGCCAGCTCGCGTGAACGGTCCAGCGCATGGATGTGGGGTTCGATGGCGATCGCCTGATCGATCAGCCAGCGCGCCGGCCGCTCGAAGCTCGACCCTTCGGTGCGGTTGGCCAGCCCGAAACTTGGGCCCCGCGCGAACCGTGCGATCAAGGCCGATTTGGTCAGCCCCTGCAGGTCGATGACGGCGTCATAACGGTGAGCCGTCAGGCGGGCACGGAAGGCCCGCCATTCGGTACGCACCGCCTTTGTCCACCAGGCCTTGCGCCAACGGCGCAGCGCGCATTCGATGACATCGCTGACTCCGGCCACGCGTCGCACCAGCGGCGCGAAACCGGGCTCGACCACCCAGTCGATCTGCACGCCGGGATACACCGCACGGATGTCGTTCACGACAGGCATCGCGTGCACGACATCTCCGAGCGATGACAGCTTGACGATCAAGACGCGCACGAAACGGCCTGCCCCCGGTGCAGGCGATCAGTGACACAGTGCGTGCACGTCGGCATGATCAGTGGGCCGCCGTGGCGATGACTGCGTCGGGCTTGGCCACCCTCAAGGCTGCCATCAGCTGGGCCTCGATGCGATGCAGCGCTTCCTGCGTGTGGCCTTCGAAGCGCAGCACCAGCACCGGCGTCGTGTTCGACGCGCGGATCAGGCCAAAGCCATCGGCATATTCGACGCGCAGCCCGTCGATCGTGATGATCTCTTGCGAGCCGGGAAAGTTTGCCGAGTCCAGCAGTTTTTGCACGACTTGCTTCGGTTCGCCTTCGGCACAGGCCACGTTCAACTCCGGCGTGCTGAAGCTCGTGGGCAAGTCGTTCAGCACCTTGCTCGGGTTTTTGCTCTTCGACAGGATCTCGAGCAAGCGGGCTGCGGTGTAGGTCGCGTCATCGAAGCCATACCAGCGCTCCGAGAAGAAGATGTGCCCGCTCATCTCACCGGCCAGTGGCGACTTGGTTTCCTTCAGCTTGGCTTTCACCAGCGAGTGCCCGGTCTTCCACATCAGCGGCTTGCCACCGGCCTTGCGAATGGCCGGGGCCAGGCGCTGCGTGCACTTGACGTCATAGATGATCGTGGCGCCCTTGTTGCGTGACAGCACATCGACGGCGAACAGCACCAGTTGGCGGTCCGGGTAAATGATGTTGCCCTCTTTGGTGACCACGCCCAGGCGGTCGCCATCGCCATCGAAGGCGAGGCCGATCTCGGCATCGGAGTTCTTCACCGCGTTGATCAGGTCGGCGAGGTTCTCCGGCTTGCTGGGGTCCGGGTGATGGTTCGGGAAATCGCCATCGACCTCGGAATACAGCTCGGTGACTTCGCAGCCGAGCGCGCGCAGGATGCCGGGCGCGGAGGCGCCGGGAATGCCGTTGCCCGAATCGACCACGATCTTCATCGGCCGCTTCAGCTTGCAGTCGGACGTGATGCGGTGGCTGTACTCGGCGAGGACGTCCATCGCACCGGTGCGGCCCTTGCCGCTCGCGTAATCTTCTTCTTCGATGCGGCGGCGCAGGTCCTGGATCTCGTCGCCATAAATGGCGCGGCCGGCCAAGACCATCTTGAAGCCGTTGTAGTCCTTCGGGTTGTGGCTGCCCGTGACCTGAATGCCGGAGTTGCAGCCGTGCTTGCCGCGGGTGGCGGCCACGTAATACAGGATCGGCGTGGTCACTGCGCCAAGGTCGACAACGTCAAGCCCGGTGGAAGCCAAACCACGGATCAGCGCGGCCGTCAGGCTCGGGCCTGAGACGCGGCCATCGCGGCCCACGGCCACGGCCTTCTCGCCGGCCTTGCGCGCGGCGCTGCCAAATGCACGGCCCAGATGTTCGGCAAAAGCTTCATCGATCGTCTTGCCGACGATGCCGCGGATGTCATAGGCCTTGAAGTTCGACGCGTTGACTTTCATGTAGGTGATCTCCTTGAAGTGGGGCGGATTGTAGAGACGCAAGCGCCATGCCTTCATGGCGAGATGCCGTCATGTAGTTCGCCGCTGGGGACAGGTCCGGATGCGGCCAGTCGTCGCCGCGTGGCTGCCGATAATCGGCCGCATGCCGACCATCGATGCCGACGCCGCTTACCTCGTTCTGAAAGCCCGCGATGCGCGCTTCGACGGGCGCTGGTTCGTGGCCGTTACCTCCACCGGCATCTATTGCCGACCGGTCTGCCGCGTGCGCACGCCAAGGCGCGAGAACTGCCGGTTCTACGAGACGCCGGCGCAGGCCGAGGCAGCGAACTTCCGCCCCTGCATGAAATGCCGCCCAGAGATCGCGCCCGGCCCCGGCCGCGTGTGGAACGTGATGGATGCGTCGCGCACGCTGGCGCAACAGGCCGCCGATTGGCTCGATCAACAGGCCGCAAGCGACGAGACACCGTCGATGACCGACCTCGCGCAGCGGCTCGGTGTCAGTGACCGGCACCTGCGGCGCATCTTCAGCGCCGAGCATGGCGTGGCCCCTTGGCAATATGTGCAGACGCGCCGGTTGTTGCTTGCCAAGCAACTGTTGACCGACACGCGGCTGCCGGTGTCTCAGGTCGCGCTGGCCAGCGGCTTTCGCAGCCTGCGCCGCTTCAACGCCGCCTTCGCGCAGAGCTACCGCATGAGCCCGACGCGGCTGCGAAGCGATGTGCCGGGCGAGGCTGCGCCGAGCGATGCGATCGCCGTCAAGCTGAGCTTTCGCGCACCCTACGACCTGCCGTCGATGCTGCGATTTCTGTCGCTGCGTGCGATTCCCGGCATCGAATCGGCCGGGCCGAACCCGCTTGAAATGGCGGCCGGGCCCGGTGGCCAGAACGGCATTCGCCGCAGCCTGCGTGCCGGTGCGATCGCGCCAAGCGCCGGATGGCTGGAGGCGAGTTTCCAGAGCGCATCGGCAACCCGGCCGCCGCATCTGCAGTTGCGCTTCGCCGCTGCGCTTGCGCCGCACAGCGGGCGTGTGATTGCGGCAGTGCGCCGTTGGCTGGACCTGGATGCCGCGCCCGAAGCCATCGATCAGGCCTTGGCCGATCTGCCCGGTGCGCCGGGCCTGCGCCTGCCCGGCAGCGTCGATGCCTTCGAGATGGTCGTGCGCGCGGTGCTGGGCCAGCAGGTCACGGTGGCTGCAGCGCGAACGCTGGCGATGCGCCTGGTCCATCGCTTTGGCGAGCCCTGCGTCACGCCCTGGCCCGAGATCGATCGCTGCTTCCCGATGCCCGCTGCGCTCGCACGGGCGCCGATCGAGCAGATCGCCGAGCTGGGCATCATCCGCTCGCGCGCCGGTGCCATCGGCGCACTTGCGCGCGCCTGGCCGGAGCTGTCGGCGCTGATCCATCGCCAGCAACCCGAGCCCCTGATCGAAGCGCTGAACGCGCTGCCCGGCATCGGCCCCTGGACGGCCCACTACATCGCGATGCGCGCCCTCGGCTGGCCCGATGCGTTTCCACCGAAAGACATCGCGGTGCTGAACGCGATGAAACCGCTGTACGGCATCACGCATCTGCGCGAAGTCGCCACCATCGCCGAACGCTGGCGCCCTTGGCGGGCCTATGCGGTGCTGCGCCTGTGGAACAGCCTGAGCCCGATCACGCCATGATCCGTTGGATGCCGAACTGGTCTGATGCCATGCCCTTTTCGTCAGAATTGCCCTCGTCTGCGCTCCACACCTCGAAGCCCTCGCTGCTCGGCTTGCCGCAGCATCTGACTGCGCAAGCGCAGATCGAGACCCCGCTCGGCCCGGTGTTGATCGCGCGCACCGCTCAGGGCCTGGCCGGCGTGTGGTTCGAGGCGCAGAAATGGCACCCCGGCGAACTGGCCGCGCCAGAGCGGCCCGACGACCCGCTGCTGGCGCAGGCGGCGCATCAGCTGCAGGCTTACCTCGCAGCAAAGCGCACGCAGTTCGAGCTGCCACTCGACCTGCACGGCACACCGTTTCAGCGCGCCGTGTGGCAAGGCCTGCTGCGCATCGATTGCGGCCATCTGCTAAGTTATGCTGATCTCGCCCGTCAGTTGAACTCACCCCAGGCGGTGCGTGCGGTCGGTGCGGCGGTCGGGCGCAATCCGTTGTCGGTGATCGTGCCTTGCCACCGGGTCATCGGCAGCAATGGCAGCCTGACCGGCTATGCGGGCGGGCTGGATCGCAAACGCGCGTTGCTGCGCCTCGAAGGTGCCATGCTTCCTTATCAAGAAAGCCTGATTTGAAAAAACTCGACTTTTTGGAATTGCTGAGCCTGGCCGCGCTGTGGGGCGGCTCCTTCCTCTTCCTGAGGCTCGGTGCCGGCGAGTTCGGGCC
>CAHJWV010000719.1 GCA_903643055.1 Burkholderiales bacterium
GGCCTTGTCCTTCTGGCTGTTCTGCTCGCCCGAGACCATCACCGAGAGTTGGCCGTCGGCGCGGCTGTCGTAGTTGAAAGATGCGCTGACCGGCCGCGCGAGTGCCGTCGGGCCACGTTCCGGCGAATAAGACACATGCGCACTGAAGCCGTTCAGCGAGGGCGAGTCATAGAAGAGGCCGTTGTTGATGCGGGCGTAATCGTGGATCTCCGGGCCGCTCAGGAAGTCGGGCTCGAATTGCCACCAGTGCGGCGATGCGGTGCGGTCGAAATTGCTCCAGGCATCGAACACCCATGACTGGGCCCACAGCGCCGTCAACCCGCGGCCGAGGCGCAGCGCGCCCCACGGGCCTTTGAGCCCGACGGTGCTCTCGTCTTTCCAATAGGTGCGCTGTGAATCGGTGGCTTCGACCGCGCCGGTATCGAGCTCGAAGCGGGTGCTGATGCGGAAGGTGGCTGCCAGGCCGCCGCCCAGATCTTCATTCCCGGCAAAGCTGAGGTTGCTGCGCCCGAGCGTGCTGAGCTGCGTCGCGCCGCCGGTTTTCTTGATCACGCCGAGGTCCAGCCAACCGCTGATCGACACATTCGATTGAGCACAGACCGGCAGGCTACCGAGCAAAAGGAGCGAAGCCGCGAGGGAGCCGAAAGATGGTTTGGAATTCATGTGAAGGAAGGTCAGGTGGAAAGAAATCAGAGAAGGGATGGCGCAAAAGCTGGACCGGGTGGTCAATGTCTGGGTGAGGTGCTGCAGCGAGGTGATGCATTGAAAGGTTGAGGGGCCGTGGGGGAGACGAAGCGGCGAGACAAAGCGTTGAAGCGACAGGACGGTGAAGCCAGCAAAGTGATGCTGCGACGGACCGACGCAGCCGAAGGGCCACGTTTGTCAGGCCCTGGCATCGCGCGGCGATCGATCGGCGGCAGGCTCGCCGAGAGCTCAGGCTGCCGCCCACGCAGGCCTTGAAGCCGCGTGGACACGCATCGCTCGGGAAACTGAGCTAACTCGTTATCTGTGCGTCATATCGCAGTTGCCGACGCCGGGCCCGGCGGTGGATGGCATTTGCGGAAACGTGCAGCAGCACGACCGAAGGAGGCAAACCAGTAGGTGTCAAACGGCGCTGCTCCCTCGGTGCCGGCTGGCCCAGCGGCTCAACCGGTTGATGCCGAGGTCGGCGACGATCGCGAGCAGGCCGACCAGCAGCGCCCCTTGAATCACATAAGCCGTGTTGAAGCCGCTCAGGCCTACGATGATCGGCGAGCCCAGGCTCTTTGCGCCGACCGTCGAGGCGATGGCCGCGGTACCGATGTTGATCGTCACCGAGGTGCGCACGCCAGCCAGGATCACCGGCAGCGCCAGCGGCAGCTCCACCTTCAGCAGCCGATGCCACGGGCCCATGCCCAGCCCGCGCGCGGCTTCGAGCGTGGCGCTGGGCACCGACTCGATGCCGGCAATGGTGTTGCGCACGATCGGCAGCAGACCGTAAAGCGACAGCGCAATCAGCGCCGGCAGGTCGCCGAAGCCGATCAGCGGCGCCGCAATGGCCAGCACCGCGACCGGCGGAAAGGTCTGGCCCATCGCAACGAGGGTCTCCACCAGCGGGCGGAATTCCCGCCCGCCCGGGCGGGTGATGAACAGGCCTGCGGTCACGCCGATCAGGATGGCCAGCGCACTCGACAGGCCGACGATCTTCAGGTGTGCGATCGCCAGTTCGACGAAGCTGTCTTGCTCATACATCGGCCGGTCGAGTTCCGGAAAAGCCGCGGCAAACCACGGCTTCAGATGCGGCATGCCGATGGTCAGTGCAATCAGCGCCAGCAGCGCCCAGGGCAGCGGGTCGCGCAGCCAGGCCCAGGCGCCAGGCGCCGCATCCGGCGGGCGCGGCGCGGCACTGGCCGACGCTGAAGCTTGGGGAACGGCGCTCATGCCGCTTGCAACAGGTCGGCGAAGTGAAGCGCGCCGGCCGGTTGGCCCGCTGCATTGACGACCGGCAAGCGCTCGGCATGGCGCGAGACGAACAGGCCCAGTGCGGCCCGCAGGCTCAGGCTGTCGGCGATCGGCTCGCCTTCTGCGCGTTCGCCGGGGCGCACGCGGGCCGCCACGGTTTCCAGGCCCAGCAACTTGATGCCGCGGTCGCTGCGGCCGAGGAAGTCGGTGACGAAATCATTGGCCGGGTTGCGCAGGATCTCGGTCGGCGTGCCCGCTTGCACGATGCGGCCCTTGTCGAGCAGCACGATGCGCGAGGCCAGCTTCAGCGCCTCATCGATGTCATGCGTCACCAGCACGATGGTTTTGCCCGAGGCCTTGTGAATGCGCGTCATCTCTTCCTGCAGCACGCCGCGGGTGATCGGGTCGAGCGCACCGAAGGGCTCGTCCATCAACAGGACTTCGGGGTCGGCCGCCAGCGCGCGGGCCACGCCGACGCGCTGCTGCTGGCCGCCCGACAGCTGGTGCGGGTAACGATCGCGGTAGATCTCGGGCTTCAGTGCGAGCAGCTCCAGCAGTTCGGTGACACGGTCGCGTATCTTGTGGGCCGGCCACTTCAGCAGCTGCGGCACGGTCGCGATGTTCTTTTCGACCGTCCAGTGCGGGAACAGCCCGTTCGACTGGATCGCGTAGCCCATGCGGCGACGGATGTCTTCGGGCTTGAAGTTGCGGATCTCTTCGCCCTTGAAGAGGATGCGGCCGGCGTCGTGCTCGACCAGCCGGTTGATCATCTTCAGCGTGGTCGACTTGCCCGAGCCGGAGCCGCCGATCAACACGGTGAACTCGCCGCGCTCGATGGTCAGCGACACGTCCTTGACCGCCTGCGCACCGCCAAAGCTCTTGCCTGCATTGATGAATTCGATCATGGCTGCCTCACAAAAAACGGGCCCAGCAGGCCGAATACCGCATCTACTGCCACGGCCAGCGCCACCACCGGCAGCACGCCGAGCAGCACCAGGTCGAGCGCACTGCTCAACAGGCCCTGGAACATGATTGCGCCCAGCCCACCGGCGCCCACCAGCGCGGCCACCACCGCCAGCCCCACCGTCTGCACGGTGGTCAGGCGCAGGCCCGACCACAGCAGCGGCAGCGCCAGCGGCACTTCGACCTTCCAGAACACCTGCTGCTTTGTCAGCCCCATTCCGGTGGCCGACTCGATCACCGCGCGCGGCACATCGCGCAGGCCGGTGACGGTGCTCTGCACGATCGGCAGCAGCGAATACAAGGTCAGCGCGATCACGGCCGGCACCAGGCCGATGCCGGAGATGCCCCAGCCCGGCAACAGGTGCGACAGCGCGACCAGCGGCGCCATCAGCAGGCCGAAGAGCGCGATCGACGGCACGGTCTGGATCACGTTCAGCACGACGAACAAGGGCCCCGAGGTCGCCGGCCGCCGATAGGCCGCAATGCCCAGCGGCACGCCGATCAGCACCGCCGGGATCAGTGTCGAAATGACGATCTGGACATGGCGCCACAGCGCGGCATCGAACACCTCTTGCCGGTTGTCGTATTCCTTGAACAGCGACAGCGCATCGAGCGCGCCGGAGGCTGCCAGCACGACCACCGGCAGCAGCACCGCACCGAGCGCCAGCGTGCGCTGCACGACGCCCCAGCGCAGCCGCTGCACGGCATCTGACGCGGCCAGCCAGGCCAGCACCGACAGCACCCAGAAGCTGCCGCCCAGCGAGGTACGGCCGCTGCCTTCGTTGGC
>CAHJWV010000720.1 GCA_903643055.1 Burkholderiales bacterium
GACGGCATACGAGATAAGCTAGTGACTGGAGTTCAGACGTGTGCTCTTCCGATCTGCACCTACCCGTATTACGACGCAGCCACTGGCGGCATCCGCTTCGAAGAAATGCTGGCCGCGCTCGATCAGCTGCCGCCGAAGAGCATCGTGCTGCTGCATGCCTGCTGCCACAACCCGACCGGCGTCGACCTGAGTGCCGAGCAATGGGCGCGGCTGATTCCGTTGATCCGCAAGCGCGAGCTGCTGCCTTATGTCGACATCGCCTATCAGGGCTTTGGTGACGGCATCGAGGAAGACGCCTTCGCGGTGCGTGCGCTGGCCGATGCCGGCATCAGCTTCTTCTGTGCCAGTTCGTTCTCGAAGAGCTTTTCGCTGTACGGCGAGCGCTGCGGCGGCCTGAGTGTGGTCTGCCCGACAGCCGCCGAAGCCGAGCTGGTGCTGGGCCAGATGAAGAGCACGATCCGCAAGAACTACTCGAGCCCGCCCACCCACGGCGGCCAGATCGTTGCCCGCGTGCTGCAAAGCCCTGAGTTGCGCGCGCAGTGGGCCGCCGAGCTGGACGCGATGCGCGTGCGCATCCGCCAGATGCGCGAGCAGCTCCACGCCGTGCTCAGCGCGAAGCTGCCGGGCCGCGACTTCGGCTACTTCCTGAGCCAGCGCGGCATGTTCAGCTACACCGGCCTGAGCGCCGCGCAGGTCGATCGCCTGCGCGAAGAACATGCGGTCTATCTCGTGCGCTCCGGCCGCATGTGCGTGGCCGGGCTGAACACCGGCAATGTCGAGGCCACGGCTGTCGCAATGGCGGCTGTCTTAGCGGGATGAAGGACCTCGCCGCCTATCTCGCGCTGACCGCCGAAGAACACGATCTGCTCGGCGCCGCGGCGCTGGGCGGCCCGATGCGCACACGGACCTGGCTCCTCGCGATGCTGGCCCAGCTCGGCGCCAAAAATGCGCAAGGCAAGCGTTACACGGCAGAAGACGTGCGTCAGCTCACGCTGCAGCTGGCCGCATCGGGCTGGCTGATCGAAGACCATTTGCGCCCCGGCTACTGGCAGGTGGCGGCCGATGCCTTCAGCACGGTCTACCTGCACTGGCTCGACACGCATGACGCGGCCGAGCTGCGCACCCACCTGGCCGCTGCGATGGGCTACCGCGAGCATGCCTACTACGGCTTCGCCGATCTGTTCAGCGCCGTGGCGATCGTGCGGCTCGAGATCTATACCGGCGTGCCGTTCGAGGAAGTCGAACGGCTGAAAGCGGCCTGCCATTTCGGGCAGTCATGGGATGACGTGCTGCGGCGCGCAGTCACTGACTTGCTCGACGAAGCGCTGTTCAATCGCCTACCGGCGCCTCTGCAACGCGACTTGCTGTTCGAGGGCCATTCGCTGCTGCTGATGGACCTTGACGCGCCGACGATCCCGCTGTTCCCGCTGACCGAACGCTACCTCGCGCAACACCGCGGCGACACCGGCTTTGCGCTGCGCGCGGTCACCTGCGAGCACCTGCTGTGGGCCGGCCGCGCAGCGGAGATCGACGCGGTTTTGAAGCCGATGCGCAAGGGGCCGAAGACCGACGCGTACTGGCAGGCGATTGCGCAGGCGATCGACGCAGCCCGGCTGATGCAGCAAGGCCAGTGGGCCGAAGCCGAAGCCGGCTTTGACAGCGCGCTCACCCCACTGAAAGAGCACTCGGGCAAGCGCAAAAAACTGCTGCCGCTGACGCTGGTCACGGCTTATGTGCTGAGCCTGCTGGCGCAGCCGAGCGCGGACCATTTGAAGAAGGCGCTGAAGTTCTGCCTGGCCGAAGGTGGCAAGCGAACGCCGGACGACAACCACTGGAGCGGCATCGTGGCCCGCGCGATCCAGATGCGCATCGGCGACGAAGCCCGCGATCTGAAGGCCTTCAAGCCGAAGACCCACGCGCCCAGCATCGACCCCTTCGATGCCTGGCGCTGGCTGATGGCCGCCTGGCTTCAGCGCGGCGATGAAACCGGCCCGTTGAGCGCTGCGCAGCAAGCCCCGCTCAACGCGCTGCGCGAGCGCGTTGCGGCACGCGGCTTGACTGCCTGGCTCGGCCAGATCGACAACGCGGCGCGCGTGCTGCAAGGCGAAGCGCCGCCGGCCGATTTCTTTGTGCCGCCGGCAGAGGCGTCATGGCGCTCGGCGCTGGCCTCGCTGCTGGCGATCGCGCCATCACAAGGCAGCAGTTCAACGGAAACCCATGGCGACACCCGCCTCGTGTGGATGCTGGACGTCACCCGCAACGGCGCCTTGGTCGACATCGAGCCGCACGAACAAAAGCGCGGCCCGCGCGGCTGGGGCAAGGCCAAGCCGGTATCGCTGGCCCGTCTTGCGAAGGCCGAAAAGCTGCAGCCGGCCGATGCGCTCGTTGCGCGCGCCGTGCGGCCGATGCCTGCCGAGCGCACCGTGCGCCTGGACCTGGCCGCGGCGATCGCCGCGCTGGTCGGCCATCCGCACGTCGAGTTCTCCGATGCACCCGGCATCACGGTCGCGCTGAGCGAAGCCGGGCCGGAGATCGACGTCGTCGCGGTGGGCACTCAGCGCCGCGTGCGCATGCTGCCGACGCTGCACGCGCCACGCCCGCAAATGCACCGCTACCCCGCCATCGGCGCGGCAGAGCAAAAGGAGCTCGAAGCGCTGCAGGCCGTCAGCATCTTGCGTGATTCACCCCAGCGGGCCCGCCTGATCCGGCTGAGCGCGGCGCACCGCCGCGTGGCCCAGTTGCTCGGCGATGGTCTGCTGGTGCCGGCCGATGGCTCGGCCCAGCTGCAAGACGTGCTGCAAGGCCTGGGCGCGCATTTCCAGATCCATGCCGACGAAGTGCAGGCCGCACGCGAGGTGGAGCCCGATGCGCGGCTGCGTGCCGAGCTGGCACCGCAGCGCGATGGCGTGTCGCTGCGGCTGGTGGTGGCGCCACTCGGCGTCGACGGTCCGCGGCTGCCGCCCGGCAGCGGCCGCGCCCGGCTGGTGTCGGCGATCGGTGGAGAAACCGTCGGCGCACAACGCGACCTGGCGCAAGAGCGCGCGAACCTCGATGCCGTGCTCGACGCCTGCCCGATGCTGGAAACCGGCCAGGCGGCCACGTCGAGCGAATGGCAGATCGACAGTGCCGACCACGCGCTGGAACTGGTCGAGCGGCTGCATGCGCTGACCGCGCCGGGCGGCGCGGTGGCCGAACTCGACTGGCCGGCCGGCAAGGCCTTGCGGGTCGACACCGCCACCCTGGGTCAGCTGCAGGTGAACGTGCGCACCGCCACCGACTGGCTCGCCTTGCAAGGCGGCGTGAAGATCGACGAGCACCTGGTGTTCAGCCTGAGCCAGTTGATCGAATGGAGCCGCAAGGGCGGGGGCCGCTTTGTGCCGTTGGGCGAAGGCCGTTACCTGGCGCTGACACAGGAGCTGCGCGCGCGCCTCGATGAAATGGCCACGGTGGTCGAAGTGCAGCGCGGCGAAGCCCAGCTGCCGGGGGTGGCGGCCAACTGGCTGAGCGCGGTGACCGATGGCGCGCAGCTCGATGCCGACCCCGCCTTCCATCGGCGCATCGAGCAGCTGCTGGCCGCGCAAGACAAGGCCATCACGCTGCCGCCCGGCCTGCAAGCCGAGCTGCGGCCTTATCAGGAAGAAGGCTACCGATGGGCGATGCGCCTGGCCCATGCCGGGCTCGGCGCCTGCCTCGCCGATGACATGGGCCTGGGCAAGACGCTGCAGTCGCTGGCGGTGCTGCTGGCGCGCTCCGCCGGTGGCCCAGCACTGCTGATCGCGCCGACCTCGTTGATGGGCAACTGGCAGGCCGAGGCCCGCCGCTTCGCGCCAACGCTGCAGTTCCATGTGTTTGCCGATGTCGAACGCGCGGGCTCGTTCGATCACCTCGGCCCTCACGACGTGATGATGGTGTCTTACCAGCTGCATCAGCAGAACGTGGCCGCCTTCGCAGCGCGCGAATGGCACACGCTGGTGCTCGATGAAGCCCAGGCCATCAAGAACGCAGCCGCCAAGCGATCGCAGGCCGTGCATGACATGCGCGCCGACTTCCGGCTCGCCTTGTCGGGCACACCGATCGAGAACCGGCTGTCCGAGCTGTGGTCGGTGATGCGGGTGTGCAACCCCGGCCTGCTGGGCAGCCTCGCGCGCTTCAATGAGCGCTTTGCCGGCCCGATCGAGCGCGACCGCAACCGCCAGGCCCAGCGCAGCCTGCGCCGGCTGATCTCGCCGTTCATCCTGCGTCGCACCAAGGCCCAGGTGCTGGACGACCTGCCGCCGCGCACCGAGCTGACGCTGACGGTGCAGGCCGATGGCGCCGAGCGCGCGCACTATGAAGCGCTGCGCCGCGAAGCGCTGGAAGCGGCCCAGCAATCGCTGGCCGGCAGCCCGGCCGGCCAGGCGCAAATGAACATCCTTGCCCAGCTGACCAAGCTGCGCCGCGCCGCCTGCGACCCGCGGCTGGTCAGCCCGCAACTCGGGCTGACCGGCGCCAAGGTGCAGGCCTTCGGCGAGCTGGCCGCCGAGCTGTCGGCCAACGGCCACAAGGCGCTCGTATTCAGCCAGTTCGTCGACTTCCTGGCGCTGCTGCGCGAACCGCTCGATGCCGCCGGCATCCGCTATCAATACCTGGACGGCGCCACACCTACCGCGGAACGTACACGCCGTGTCGCCGCCTTCCAGGCCGGCGAAGGCGACCTGTTCCTGATCAGCCTGAAGGCCGGCGGCTTCGGCTTGAACCTGACGATGGCCGACTATGTGGTGATCGCCGACCCGTGGTGGAACCCCGCTGCCGAAGACCAGGCCAGCGGCCGCGCCCACCGCATCGGCCAGCAGCGGCCGGTGACGGTGTACCGGCTGGTGAACGGCGGCACGCTGGAGGAGCGCATCGTCGCGCTGCACCAGAGCAAGCGCGAGTTGGCCGACAGCGTGCTCGAAGGCGGCGACATCGGCGGCGTGCTGAAGGCCGACGAACTGGTGGCCTTGATGCAGGGCGATTGAGCGCCAGGGCACGGCGATTTTTTGCATTTCGTCATGTAAGAACGCTTGGAATCGATCGACAGAGAAAGGCAAGCGCGGTGCATCGTTCCAACCGAACCCGCGCCTTGTTAGTCATCCACTCGAATCAAGGACAACCATCATGCTGAACATCAAATCCGGCCTCGCCCTCGCCACCACCGCTGCCGCCCTCTTCTCGATGGGCATGGTCGCCACGCCCGCCCACGCCGCGGACGACGGCCACGTCAAATGCTCCGGCGCCAATACCTGCAAAGGTTCCTCGGAATGCAAGACCGCCAAGAGCGAGTGCAAGGGCCAGAACACCTGCAAGGGTCAGGGCTGGGTCAGCAAGAAGACGGCCGAAGAGTGCACCAAGGCCGGCGGCAGCGTCGCGAAATAAATCCGCGTTCGCGGTTTGGGCAGGTGCCCATTCGTCGTCATGTCAGATGACGAGTTAGGCACCCGATTGAATGCCAACCAGGAGCCCGGCGTGCGAGGCAATCTGCCCGCATGCCGGCTTTCGCGATGAACACATCAAGCAGCTCGCCGCTGAATGGCTTCGGCCTGGGCCTGCGCCCCGAGCACTACGCCGAATTCGGCCCCGGCCCGTCGGGTGTCGACTGGCTGGAAGTGATCTCCGAGAACTTCATGGTCGCGGGCGGCAAGCCGCTGCACCACCTGGACCGCCTGCGCCGCGATCACCCGATGGTGATGCACGGCGTGTCGATGTCCATCGGCAGCACCGACCCGCTGGACCTCGGTTATCTGCGCGAGCTGAAGGCGCTGGCCGCGCGCATCGAGCCCGCCTGGCTGTCAGACCACCTCTGCTGGACCGGCGTCGACCACCACAACCTGCACGACCTGCTGCCGCTGCCCTACACCGAGGCTGCGCTGCGCCATGTGGCCGATCGCGTGCGGCAGGTGCAAGACGTTCTCGGCCGCCGCCTGCTGCTGGAGAACGTGTCGAGCTACGTCAGCTTCGAAGGCGACGAGATGAGCGAATGGGAGTTCATCACCGAACTGCTGCAGCGCGCCGATTGCGAGCTGCTGCTCGACGTCAACAACGTTTACGTCAGCAGCGTCAACCACGGCTTCGACCCGCGGCAGTTCATCGACGCAATGCCGCGCGAGCGTGTGCGCCAGATCCACCTCGCCGGCCATGAAGATCACGGCAGCTACCTGATCGACACCCACGGCCACCCGGTGTGCGACGCGGTCTGGTCGCTCTACCGCCACACGGTGGGCCGCTTCGGCGCAGTGCCCACGATGATCGAACGCGACGACCACATTCCACCGCTGGCCGACCTGCTCGCCGAGCTGGGCCAGGCGCGGCAGATTCAGGCCGAGGCGCTGGCGGAACCGCCGGCCGGCGCGCGCACCGAAGCCTCCAGCTTGCAGACTGCATGAGCGTCATTGCCGGGCGCTTTTCTTCCCTCCCTTCACCCGCCCACGCCATGCACACCCTGGCCGAACAGCAAACCCGCTTGCGCAAAGCCATCGTCTCGCCGGCTTCCACGGTGGCAGCCGATCTGCTGCGGCAAACTGAAGGCCGCGAACCGCTGCTTTGCATCTACCAGCACGCCTACGCGGCGCGGCTGACCGCCGCACTGCGCGACAACCACGGCGTGTTGCCCCGTGCAATGGGCGACGAAGCCTTCGATGCATTGGCTGAGGCCTACCTTCAAGCCCATCCGTCTCAGCATCCATCGATCCGCTGGTTCGGCCACCGCCTGGCCGACTTCATGGCCGAGCAGCCCGAACTCGTGCCGCATCCGGCGTTCATCGACCTGGCCCGCATGGAATGGGCACTGCGCGATGCCTTCGATGCGGCCGACGCCACACCCTTGACGATGGCCGAGGTGATGCAATTTCGGCCCACCGAGCAATGGCCCGATTGGGTCCTGAGCTTTCATCCCAGCCTGCGCCGAGTCCATCTGCAATGGCGCATCGAGCCGGCCTGGCGTGCGCTGCAACAGGGCGACAGCGATGGCGATGCTGACGGCCAAGTCGAACTTCCCGAGCCGCAAGCCGACGTGCACTGGCTGCTGGTCTGGCGCCCGGCGCTGGAGACCCGCTGGCGTTCGGCTGCCAGCGCGCTGGAAACCCAACTGCTCGACGCCGCCCTGCGCGGCCAGCCTTTTGCCGCACTGTGCATCGTGGCCGCCCGAGAGGTCGGCGACGACGCGGCGGCTGCAGCAGTCGTCAGCTCGCTTCAACAGTGGATCGGTGAGGGCCTGTTGATCGGATGAACCCGGCTCGGCACAGCTCACTCCCGTGGCTGCGCACACGCGATGGACAGCCTGTCGCGACACGCTACCGCCCAAGCCCGATAATCTCGGGTTTTCACGAGGCGGCGCGTTTTGTTTGCGCTGCGCCCAAGCATGTCCACCGAGCTGACCTCGCAGGTGCGCCGCCGCCGCACCTTTGCCATCATTTCCCACCCTGACGCGGGCAAGACCACGCTGACGGAAAAGCTGCTGCTGTTCTCCGGTGCGATCCAGATCGCCGGCTCGGTGAAGGCGCGCAAGGCATCGCGCCATGCCACCTCCGACTGGATGGAGATCGAAAAGCAGCGCGGCATCTCGGTGGCCAGCTCGGTCATGCAGATGGAATACCGTGACTGTGTCATCAACCTGCTCGACACCCCCGGCCACCAGGACTTCTCCGAAGACACCTACCGCGTGCTGACTGCCGTTGACGCCGCGCTGATGGTGATCGACGCGGCCAACGGCGTGGAGCCGCAGACGCGGCGCCTGCTGCAGGTCTGCCGCGCGCGCAACACGCCGATCCTCACCTTCGTCAACAAGATGGACCGCGAGGTGCAGGAACCGATGGCGCTGATGGACGAGATCGAGCGCGAGCTCGGCATGGAGGTCGTGCCCTTCACTTGGCCGGTCGGCATGGGCAAGGCCTTTCATGGCGTGATGGACCTGCGCGAGAAGCAGATGCGCGTCTTCAGCCCCGGCGAAGACCGCGACCACCACGACGATGAAATTCTTCTGGGCCTGGACAACCCCGCCTATGCCGAACGCTTCGGCATGCAATACGAACAGGCCCAAGGCGAGATCGAACTGCTGAGCGATGCTGCGCCGCCCTTCGACCGCGAAGCCTTTCTCGGCGGCAAGCAGACGCCGATGTTCTTCGGCTCGGCGGTCAACAACTTCGGCGTGCGCGAAGTGCTCGATGCGCTGGTCGATCTGGCGCCGCCCCCCGGCCCGCGCCAGGCGGTGCAGCGCGAGGTCCAACCCGATGAGAAGAAGTTCAGCGGCGTGGTCTTCAAGATCCAGGCCAACATGGACCCGGCCCACCGCGACCGCATCGCCTTCGTGCGCGTGGCGTCGGGCCACTTCCAACGCGGCATGCGCTTGAAGGTGGGGCGATCGGGCAAGGAGCTGCGGCCGAACACCGTCGTGAGCTTTCTGTCGCAGCGGCGCGAGCTGCTCGACGAAGCCTTTGCCGGCGACATCATCGGCATCCCGAACCACGGCGTGCTGCAACTCGGCGATACCTTGAGCGAAGGCGAATCGCTGCTGTACACCGGCCTGCCGTTCTTCGCGCCGGAAATGTTCCGCACCGTCGAAGTGGCCGACCCGCTGCGCACCAAGCAACTGCGCGCCGGGCTGACGCAGCTCGGCGAAGAAGGCGCGATCCAGGTGTTTCGCCCGGTGGCCGGCTCGATGCTGCTGCTCGGCGCGGTCGGCCAGCTGCAGTTCGAAGTCGTCGCGCACCGGCTGGAGCATGAATATGGTGTCAAGGCGCGCATCATGCCGAGCCGTTTCCAGGTCGCGCGCTGGGTGACTTGCGATGAGGCCGATGGCGGCGAGCGCGAGCTGAAGCGTTTCATCGATGGCAACTCGCACCGCGTGGCGCACGACGCCGTTGACGCGCCCACCGTGCTGGTCGAATACGCGCCCGAGCTGCGCGCGATCGAAGCCAACTGGCCGAAGATCAAGTTCCACGCGTTGCGCGAGCACGCAAGATCGGAAGAGCGTCGTGTAGGGAAAGAGTGTAGATCTCGG
>CAHJWV010000721.1 GCA_903643055.1 Burkholderiales bacterium
AACCGAAATATTCGTAGGCATCAGGGCCCTTCCCATCGCCGAAGGATCGCGGCGCCGCGCCGCCCTCCTTCCGAACTGGCCCAGGTCAGGTTCAGCGGCCCCTTGGCGTAGCCGCGCTCTTCTGCCGCCGCCACGAGGCTCACGTAGAGCGGCCCCGAGGCGGCACCCACATCTCCCCAGCAATCGGCCGGGGCTTCAAATGCAGCGGCGTCCTTGAACAGCCTCGACGCCTTGAGGGCGGCGAAGCCGTATTCGTTGCCGCGGTATCTCTCGCCGTTCATGTCGCAGATGATGCGATCCGCGCGCGCGCCCTGGGCCAGCGATCTGGCCGACGCTAGGAAGGCAGTGGAGAGCCCCTCGCCCAGGCAGATGTCTTCAGTTCGGATCAGATTCTTCCCGATGCCGGACCCGGCCGAGACAAGGGAAAGAAGCGGTGTCAGGCCGAGACGTAGCGCTGTTTCCACTCGGGCGACGAGCACGAAGCCCGCTGCCTCGCCCGGGCAGAAGCCGTAGATGTTGCCGTCGGAATGGAGCTGCTCGTTGTCGTCGAGCCATTCGATGGTGTCGCGACACAGGTAGCTGTCGACCCCACCCGCAAGCACGATGTCGGCCTCACCTTCCGCAAGCAGGCGACCTGCAGTCTCCAGGGCCAGGTCAGCGGCATCTCGTTGAATGGCTCGGGTTGCGACATCGAAAGCCCGATCAACCCTTTGGAGAGGCGCCTGTCCCCAACGACATTGAGTTTCTTATCGACCGTCTGGACCTTGAGACGCACGCCGCTTTGGGCCGCGCGGCGATGGTTCGGTGCATGGGCGCGCCCGTCGACCAGCACGTCCGTGCCGTCCTTGAGAAGCACGAAATCGCTGTCCTTCAACAATCCGGAGGCCATGGGGTCGCCGGCAAAAACGGGCGCTCGCTGGACCTCGGTCTGCTCTGCCGCAGGTGATTGGTGCCCGTCGGAATCGATCTCGAAACAAGCCCGGATGGCAATCATCACTCCTCGCCACGCTCATCGCGCGTCCAGGTCGATTCGGCAGAAAAGGGCGTTGTATTCCTCAGCATCCACATGGGCGACATCTTCCCTTGAACCCGGGTGCTTTCGAGATGACCAAAGACGACCCGCAGAAGGCGGCTGGCCGCTGGCGTTTTCGCCAAAGATGATCCGAAGTCCGGCGCCCATCGGCAGGCCATAGGCAGCCCAAACCACGGTCGAACACGGCCCCGATCATCGCAACACCCTTTCCAATGGTGCAGAATCCGCCTTGCTCGCCCTCACCCGGCGGGCTTCGCTAGGGGTGCTGGTCATGTTCGCGTGACCGGCTGAGAGAGTCCCTTTGAACCTGATCGGTGGCGCGCTGTTGCAGGCGCGTCACGGGCTGACAACATGATCTTGTCGGCCTGAGGTAATCCTCGCGCAGGGAAGCGTCATGCCAAGGCCTCGCGGCCAAGGCGTGTGTACGCCGACCTGCCATCGACAACTTGGAAAGCACGATGGCGTCCCGTTTATCTTCTTCTCACTTGGCCGCTCGTTCGGCCTGGGCCCCGATCGCCTGGGCAGCGGCCAGCTTTGCGGCTTCGATCGCGCAAGCACAAACCAATTCATCCAGCGAGCCGGTCAGCCTGCCGGCCATCACCGTCACCGGCCGCTCGGCCAATGACACCGCCACCATCGGCGGCTTCGGCGACATTCTCTTGTCGCGTTCGCCATTGCAAGCGACGGTGATCAGCACCCAGCGCCTGCAAGACGCCGGCGTGAACAGCCTGGCCGACATCAGCCGCTTCGATCCAAGCATCAGCGATGCCTACAACTCCGAAGGCTACTGGAGCAGCTTCACGGTGCGCGGCTTTGTCATCGACAACCGCTTCAACTTCCGCCGTGATGGCTTGCCGATCAACGCCGAAACCTCGCTGCCCTTGGGCAACAAGGGAAACATCGAAGTGTTGAAAGGCACCAGCGGCATGCAGGCCGGCACCAGCGCGCCAGGCGGCCTGGTCAACCTCGTCGTCAAGCGGCCCGAAGGCACAGTGCGCTCGGCCTCACTCGGCTGGCGTGAGAACAACAGCTACGGTGCTGCGGTCGACATCGGCCAGCGCTTCGGCGAGGGCGATGTGTTCGGCTTGCGGCTGAACGCGGCCTATGGCCATCTCGACCCGCTGATCCACGACCTGCAAGGCCGCCGCCATCTGCTGGCGCTGGCCGGCGATTGGAGGCTAACGCCCGACAGCCTGCTGGAAGCCGAAGTCGAGATCAGCCGCCAGTCCCAACCCAGCCAACCCGCCATGAGCCTGCTGGGCGATCGCCTGCCCGACGCATCGACCTTCGACCCGCGAACCAACCTCAATCACCAGCCGTGGTCGCAGCCGGTGGTGTTGAACGGTGACACCGCCTCGCTGCGCTGGCAGCAGCGGCTCTCGGCCGACTGGCGCGCGGTAGCGCACTTCGCTACGCAGCAGTTGACCAGTGACGATCGCCTGGCCTTCCCTTACGGCTGCAGTGCAGAAGAGCGTTATGACCGCTATTGCAGCGATGGCAGCTACGACCTCTATGACTACCGC
>CAHJWV010000722.1 GCA_903643055.1 Burkholderiales bacterium
TCGTGGCGCAGATCCCTGGCGATGCCAGCGTGTGGGAAGAGTTCGCGCTCGAGGCTGAGCAGGTGAAGGTGGAGGTGCTTCGCACGCTGGGCCAGTTGAAGGATGCGGCTGCTGTGACACAGACCGTGGCACCCGCTGAGCCCGTTGCACCGGCCATCCCTGAAACCGAGGCCTCGATCGAGACTTCGGAGCACGAAGCGATCGAGATTGCCATTCCAGTCATGGGGGCAACAGCAGCAGCCACCACCTTGGCTTGTGCACCTTCGCTGGAAATGCTCGGTCTGCTGCGTGCAGCCTTGGAGCTGACCGAATACACCGCCACGCCCTTCGAAGGTCGTTTCCCGACTCATCCCAAACCGAGTGGCGACTGGTGGGCCGGTTTGCGTCAGCGCATCGAGGCGCTTCAGCCGCCACTGCATCTCGCTCTGGGTCTGGGTTTGACGCAAGCCACGTAAGCCGTACCGGGGGCAGACGCCACCCATCACCCCGATCCGCTCACTTTTGACCTTACCTCACCTCACCCTCACTGATCTCATGAACCCAAAGATGCGAACGATCTCAGAAACCCTGTCCATGCTCCACGGCGGTGGCTTCGCCGATGAATGCACGGCCGAACTCAAAGCGTTAGTGCGCGGTGTCGACGAAACCGGCAAGCCCGGAAAGTTGACGATCACCCTGGACATCAAGAAGGCCGGCGCGGCCGTTCAGATCGACTCCAAGGTCACCACCAAGGTGCCCGAAGCGAAGACCGACCCCGATCATTTCTGGGCGACGGTCGAAGGAAACCTGTCTTTGCAGAACCCCAACCAGCGCAGCCTGGATCTGCAGGACGTCAAGGCACCACTGACGGTGCTTGCGGGCTGAGTGCTGCAACTCATCCCCCTTTTCTTGCCCATCAACCTGCATTTTTGACCGACCTTCCCATGATCATTTCAGAAGACATCGCCCGCGAAAACATCGCCGCAACCCTGGCCCGCGTGCTGCCCGCACCGCAGGTCGTCCATCAACAAAGCACTTCTACCGAAGAGGGCGCGATCGTGCACATGGCGATTCCGCGCTCGATGGAGCACATCGCCGTCGATCACGAGAAGCTGCTCGCGAATCCTCGCCGCGCGCAAGCATCCGCACGGTTCTTCGACGTCGATAGCTTCATTCGCTACGTACTGGACTTTCAGCGTCCTGGCACCACGGTGTGGTGCTTGTTCAGTCCCCAAACTTTTGCGCTGACCTTTACCGCCGTCATTGATGAGCACCGCAAGGACGTTGCCGGCTGGCGCAACCATCGCGCCGTCTTCAGCCCGGCCATGAGCAGCGAGTGGAAGGTATGGACAGAGGCAAACGGCAAGTCGCAAACCCAAGTCGCATTTGCGGAGTTCATCGAGGCCAACGAAGCAGACATCGCGGGTGTTGACGGTCTGCCCAGCAGCCTGGACATGCACAAGCTCGCCACGGAGTTCGTGGCGAAGCAGGATGTGTCCATCAAGTCGGTGGTTCGCCTGCAAAGCGGCGGCGCGCAGATCAACTACATCAACGATGCCGACGCCGGCACGACCGAGGCCATGCGTTTGTTCGAGCGCTTTGCCATCGGCATTCCGGTGTTTTGGACGGCCCCGGAAGCCGGCGAAACCCCGCAGCCGATCACGGCCTACCGCATTGACGCACGTCTGAAATACCGCGTCGGCAGTGCGAAGGTGAATTTTCACTATGAGCTGATTCGGCCGGACCGTGTGCACCAGAAAGCCGCCATCGAGCTGATCGAGGCCGTGCGTGTGCGCCTGGGCGGCCTGCCGCTGTTGATGGGCACCTGCGACTGATGGCAGTGGGCCGCCACAGGCGGCCCTTCAGGCAAGCGCGCACAAGCGCAAACACGGCTTCAACCAATGCGTGAAAAGACATGATCAAAACAGCTTACCGGGCATGTACCGGTCGTTGTCTGCCTTGTGGAAACACAGGCAGCAACACGACGGGCAGCACAAGACCATCCACTCGCGACCTTATTTGGGAGGTGGTGGCATGACGCTGAACATTCCGAACTGGTGGAGCGTGGAGGCCAAGCGGCAATCGTTGGGCGCGCAAGAACTCAGCGCATTGGAGGCATTTGTGTACGCCTTCGAGCCGGCGTCGTCGGCCGATGAGGCCGTGTTTGCGCAAGCGTTGCGGCTTGCTATAGAAGAAGTCGTCAATCAAGCCACCGCTACGCTGCAGCGTGAAGTCGCCCAGTTCAAGCGGCGCGATGTGCTCTTCGGAGATGTCATCGCGAATCACTGCATCGCGATGCAAGCGGCGGTGATCGAGGAGGTTCTGGGCGAAGGCGCTGAAGCCGCGATGGTCTGGATCAGCAACACGCTGTGTGGACCGGGGCTGCTGCCGAATCTGGAAGAGGCGCTGCGCCTGGGTGGCGCGCAGGCCTGGTTCGATGCCCGCAGCGCCGAGCGCCAGGCCCAGGTGCGGGCTGTCCAGGCGGAGGCCGGTGCTTGAAGGTGCTATGCAGCTATTGCAGTCATCACGCGGGCTTGGTACGGGGCTCGGTGCTTCATCCGCATCGCCCCGACCTGGTCGACCGGTGGTTCTGGCGCTGTGTGCCTTGTGATGCCCATGTGGGCTGCCACAGGGCG
>CAHJWV010000723.1 GCA_903643055.1 Burkholderiales bacterium
ATGGCGGAATTGGAGGTGCCGAAGTCAATGGCGCAGTACATGGAAGTGGGCCTGTCAAAGACGTGGCGGCAAAAGGGGGGCGCGATTGTAGGCGCGACTACACTGGCTTTCGAAACACGGTTCTTCGGCGTTCATGCGCCGTGCTGGCGGCGCGGGCGCTGCGGGCTTGTTTTGATCGATGCCGGCGCTGCCGGCCACGCCTTTGTTCTGTCTTCTGTCAAGAAAGAGTCACCATGATCAAGTTCAACAGGCTGTTGCTGGTGGCAACCCTGGCCTCCTTGTCGATGCAAGCGGCGTTATCTGCCGATTCAGAGCCGCCCCCCAGCGGCGACAAGCTGGCCGCCGCGCGCCAGCAGATCGCTGCCAAGCAATGGCCGCGTGCGATCGAAGAACTTCAGCGTGTAAACGACGTCAGCAGCGCCGATTGGAATAACTTGATGGGCTACAGCCTGCGCAAGTCGAAGACGCCTGACCTCGCCGGCTCGGAGCAGTATTACGACGCCGCGCTCAACATCGATCCCAAGCACCGCGGCACGCTGGCCTATTCAGGCGAGCTGTACCTGATGAAGGGCGATTTGGCCCGCGCCGAGCAACGCCTGACAACGCTTGGCAAAGCCTGCGCTTCCAAATGCCCTGAATACCTGGAGCTGAAGAAGGCGATCGGCGACTACAAATCCCATGGCAACAAATGGGCGTCGAGCTATTGATTGAAGGCCGAGCCTGCCGCCGCAGGCTTGTCTTGCGTGCCAGGTTGGGGCGCGGGGCTGTCGCGCTGGGCCAGGGCCGCGAAGAATGCCTTTGAATCAGGCGGCCGCCATGCGCGGACCTTTGCCATCGGCGCTGGCGCCATAGAAACCGAAGTCGCCGATAGCAGGGCGCATGCCGCTCATCAATTCGGCCAGTGCCCGGCCGGAGCCTGCGCCATGCGTCCAGCCCAACGTGCCATGTCCGGCATTGATCCACAGGTTGTCGAGCTTGCTGCGGCCGATGTAGGGCACGTTGGTCGGTGTGCTCGGGCGCAGGCCGGTCCAGAAATTGGGCTCGCGCGTGTCTGCCACGCCAGGGAACAATTCTTCGTAACGCTTCACCAGTGACTGGCAGCGCACCTGCGAGGTCGCGTTGGTCAGCGTTGTGTCGTAGCCGGCCATTTCGGCCGTACCGGCAATGCGGATCGAGTCGCCCAGGCGGCTGATCGCAATCTTGCGGGCGTCATCGAGCAGGCTGACCACGCTCGCCTGATCCGGCTTCTTCAACTTCAGCGTGGCCGAATAGCCCTTGGCCGGGTAGATGTTGAGATAGATGCCCAGAGGCCTGAGCATCGGCCCGGTGAAGCTGCCCATCGCAGCCACGAAAGCATCGGCGCTCAGGGTGCGGCGCTCGCCTTGAGTTCGGTGGCCGACCTGCACGCCTTGCACGGCATTGCCGGCAGCATCAAAGCCGAGCACATCGTGTTCATAGAGAAAGGTGGCGCCGCGCTGCTGACAGCGCTTGGCCAATTCCTGCGTGAAGACACGGGCATCGCCCGATTCGTCCGACGCGGTATAGGTTCCGCCGGCCAGCGCGCCTTGGTAGGCACGCAGCGCCGGCTCGACCGCCAAGACCTGATCGCGGCTCAGCAACTGGCGGTCGACGCCGTGCGCACGCATCAGCTCAACCCCCGCGGCTGCGCCGTCAACATCTTTCTGTGTCGCAAAAAAATACAGGATGCCGCGCTCCAGCCGGTTGTATTGAATGCCGGTCTGCGCGACCAGGCTTTTCAGCGATTCATGACTGTAGCGGCCGAGCGCGACCAGTTGCGTGACGTTGCGCTCAAACGCGGCGTCGGTGCACTGCGACAGAAAGCTCAGGCCCCATCGCCATTGGTGGGGATCAAGCCGCGGGCGAAACAGCAGCGGAGAGTCGTCGCGGCCCAGCCACTTCAGCACCTTCAGCGGTGCGCTGGGGTGCGCCCAGGGTTCGCAGAAGCAGACCGAAATCTGCGCGCCATTGGCGAAGCTGGTTTCCAGCGCGGCATCGGGTTGGCGATCAACGACCGTGACCTCGTGCCCCTGTTCGAGCAAATACCAGGCGGTGCTGACACCGATGATGCCTGCGCCCATCACAACCACTCTCATCGTGTTCTCCGAAATCGCTATAACGGCTTAAGCAGCAATTGTGTAGCCACAGCGAACATCACGACGGCAACGCTGGCATCAATGCCTCGCCAGGCCGCTGGGTGCCTCAGCCAGCGCGAAGCCACCGAGGCGCCGTAGCCCAGCGTGGCGAACCAAAGCATCGAGGCGACACCGGCACCGAGTGCGAACTCGATGCGGCCGCTGCCGGGGTGCTGTGCGCCTACGCTGCCGAGCAGCACGACGGTGTCGAGATAGACGTGCGGGTTGAGATAAGTCATGGCGAGCGCGCTGCCCAGCGTCGCAGCCAGGCTGCCTGAGCCGCTGTTCGACTGTGTCAAAACACCCTGGCCACGCCAGGCTTGGCGGGCTGAGCGCAGGCCATAGATCAGCAGGAAGGCCGCGCCGCCATATCGGAAGGCCTGCAGCAAGAGCGGCGAAGACTGGATCACCGAGCCCAGGCCGAACACGCCGAGCGCGGTCAGCAGCCAGTCGGAGACGGTGCACAGCAGCACCACGGGCGCCACGTGCGTTCGCGCCAGGCCTTGCCGCAGCACGAGCGCGTTCTGGGCGCCGATGGCGACGATCAGGCCGGCCGTCATCAACAGGCCTTGAATGAATGCTGGAGACATCGGATCACCGCGCGAAAGCCCGAAGGGGCAAGGGTGCCGATTGTCTGAAGTCAGGCCGCCAAAGTGAAGCTACATTGATATTGATCGACTTCCATCGGAATTTCTAATGAAGGACCTGGACCCTGCCGGCCTCGAATGCCTGGCCGCACTGGCCGATGACGGCCACTTCGAACGCGCGGCGCAGCGGGTTGCGCGAAGGTGCGGTGCTCGGCTGCGTCACCTCGGTGCGCGAAGTGCTGCGTGGCTGCCGTGTGGTGCCGTTGGGTGTGATGCGCTACGTGGCGGTCGCCAGCCCCGGCTTTGTCGGCGAGCACCTGGGCGAAGGCCTCACGCGCGGCAACTTTGCCCGCCTGCCTTTCCTCGTGTTCAACCGCAAAGACGCGATGCATGAGCAATGGGTGAAACAGGCTTTCAAAGTGCGGGAGCCGCGCCTGCAGGCGCGCTTTGTGCCGTCGTCCGAAGCCTATGTTCAAGCCGCCTCAAGGGGGTGGGGCATTGGCGTGGTGCCTTTGCTGCAGGTGCAGAGCCTGCTGGATGGCGGTGCTTTGCAGGTGATTTACCCGGAGATCTCGTTGCCGATTCCGCTGTACTGGCATCAGTGGAAGCTCGGGCCTGAGAGCGCTGAGCCCTTTTCACGCAAGGGTCAGCTGGATCAGATTGGCGCGGCCTTGGCCGCTGGAGCGCAGGGCACGCTGGAGCAGCCCTGCGCGCCCGGTGATTTGAAAACGAAAAAGAGAGGCGTTTGAGCTAACCGCCTGAATCAGCGGTCGCTGGGGGCACTGCGGCGGCCCTCGATCTCGCGTGAGCGGTGCAATGGCAAGACCGGAGTGGCCGCGTGATGGTGCCAGGATGAATCTCGCGATGAGGTGGCGTACAGCGATGGAACGTCCG
>CAHJWV010000724.1 GCA_903643055.1 Burkholderiales bacterium
AGACGTGTGCTCTTCCGATCTGAGGCTGCGGCCGATGCGGCCTGCGAACAGTTGCACGGGCTGATCCAGATCGGTGATCAGCCACCTCGAATGACCCCTTTGTTGATTGATCGGCTGGCGGGATGAGTACGCTGTACCGCCAGCATCCGTGATGCCTTTGACTCCATCGAACCATGACCTTCACCTCTGATTCCAGGCCCTGCGACATCGTGGTGGTCGGCAGCCTGAACCTCGACCTCATGGTGCGAGCGCCACGGCTGCCATTGCCCGGCGAGACCTTGACCGGTGACGACTTCGCCACCGATGAAGGCGGCAAAGGCGCCAACCAGGCCGTGGCCGCCGCCCGCATGGGCGCGCGCGTTGCGATGGTCGGCTGCGTGGGCCGTGACGACCACGGCCAGCGCTTGATTGCCGCACTGAAGCACGAAGGCATCGACACCGCGTCGATCGGTGAAGACCGCAACCGGCCTTCCGGTGTGGCAGCGATCGTGGTGGCCGCCGATGGCGAGAACAGCATCGTCGTTGTGCCGGGGGCCAACCATTCGTTGACGCCGGCTCATCTCGATGGCTGTGCGGCGAGGCTGCGCACGGCCAAGATCGTCGTGCTGCAACTGGAGATCCCGCTGCCGACCGCGTTGCATGCATTGGCACTGGCACATGCCGCAGGCGTCACGACCATGCTGAACGCAGCACCCGCAGCGCCGCTGGCCAGCAGCGCGCTGGCACATGTCGACTGGCTGGTCGTCAATGAAAGCGAAGCCCGCATGTTGCTCGATCAGCCGGTGGACGATGTGGCTCAGGCCCGCAGCGCCGCCAGCGCGTTGCGCGAGCGCGGGCCGCGCCACGTGGTGGTCACGCTCGGCGCAGCCGGGCTCGTGCATGCGAGCGCGCACGACGTAGTCCATCTGACGGCGCCGCCGGTGCAGGCGGTCGACACGACCGGTGCGGGCGACACCTTTGTCGGCGCGCTCGCCGCTTGCCTTTGCGAAGGCCAGGCACCGGCCGACGCACTGCATTGGGCGCAGCTTGCCGCCGCCTGTGCGGTGATGCGCCGAGGTACGCAAAGCGCGATGCCGACGCGCGCCCAGGTGCAGGCGCAGTGGGCCGATCTGCCGGTGGCTTGATCGATGTGCCGCGCGATCTTGGTTTGAAGGCCAACGATCGCATCACTGACATGACCGGATGGGCTTGAAAGATCACGCAGCCTGAGGTCACATCCACGGGCTTGAGCGGCAAGCCGGTGCGCCCGCGATAAACCAAAGAAGAACCCAGAGAAACCTTCCATGACGACAAAGATCCTTTTCGACACCGATCCCGGCATTGACGATGCGATGGCGCTGTTGAGGCTGGCCCGCGACCCGCGCGCGCACCTGCTCGGCATCACCACGGTCTTCGGCAACGCGCCGATCAATGTCACGACCGCCAATGCGCTGTCACTGTGTCACCGCTTTGGCATCGACGTGCCGGTGTCGCGCGGCGCGGCGCACGCTCTGTCGCGGGTGTCACGCGGTTTTCCGGAAATCGTCCATGGCCGCGATGGCATGGGCAACATTGCGCCGGCATCGGCCCACGAGCGCCGCGAGGAACGGCTGGCCGCGCCCGCCTTCATCAGCGAGATGGCGCGCCGCCACTCCGGCGAGCTGAGTCTGGTCGCTGTCGGGCCGCTGACCAATCTGGCGCTGGCGCTGCAGCACGATCCGCAGATCGTCGAGCATGTGCGCGAAGTGGTGGTGATGGCCGGTGCCTTCGGCGTGAACGGCCATGGTGGCAACGTCTCTCCGGTGGCCGAAGCCAATGTGGCCAACGATCCGCATGCGGCCGATCAGGTGTTCGGTGCGTCATGGCCGGTCACGATCGTCGGGCTCGATGTGACGCACGAAGTGCTGATGAGCACGAGTTATCTCGAAGCACTGGGCCGCGAAGGCGGCGAAGAGGGCGCGTTCATCTGGGAGATCACCCGCTGCTACGAAGATTTCTACAAGGCCCGCACCGGCGGCGGCATCTACTCGCACGATGCCAGCGCCGTGGCATGCGCGCTCGATCGCTCGCCGTTCCAGCTGCGCAGCGGCCCGGTGCGGGTGGTGCCTGATGGAATCGCTGAGGGCCAAACCATTCAAGTGCGCCAAGGGCAGCGTTTTCCAGCCACCGATTGGGACGGCGTGCCTGCGCAGTCCGTGTGTATTGGCGTCGATGCAACACGCCTGCTGTCGGAGTTTCGCGCCTGCTTCGTCAAGTAAGGCGGGAACCCCTGCACCCGCCCGATCCGGGTTGGCGGGAGTTGCGTTGTAAGCCACGGTTCACTTGGCAGAACACAAAACGCCCTGGGCAGGCCATCGTTCGATGTCGAACGATGCGTCAAGCGCACCAGAGTCATGGATCTGTCATTCGCAGATGGCAAGCTCCTTGCATTGACGTTTGCAAAGTTGCCGCAGAAGGGCGCATCAATCAATTTTGGTGCTGACAGCCCGGCGGGAACGGAAACGTTTGCGCCCCTGCTGGATGACCATGCTGCACTTCGACGACGCCCCGCCGCGCAAAGCCCGAATCGAGATCATCCCGATGATCGACGTGATGATGTTTTTGCTGATCTTCTTCGTGTTGATCAGCTTGAACGTCATCCCGGCGTTCGGCATCAAGACGGCGCTGCCCGATAGTTCGACCTCGCAACGATCGGTCTCCGATCAGCAGCCGATCCTCGTCTCGCTCGCGGCCGATGGCCGTGTCGTGTTCGACGGCAAAGACGTACCGCCCAGCGAGCTGGGGGCGCGCGTGAAACTGGCCCATCAGAAAGACCCCAAGAAGCGTTTCATCGTCAACGCCGACCAGGCCGTGCGCTGGCAATCGGTGGTGGAGGTGATGGACGCATTGCGCAAGCAGGGGATCGAGTCGATCACCTTCGCGACCAAGCGGGTTGAATGATGATCGACTGGTTGTATCGCCGCCGCGATCCGGCGGCGGCTGGCACGACGCTCGTGCTCATCGCCTTCGCGTGGGCGGCATGGCGGCTGGTCCCGATCTCATCGCCGTCGAAACCGGCGATGCAGGAGACGGTCGTGCAAATGGAAGACCTGCCGCCTGAGCCGCCGGCCCCACCGCCTCCTCCGCCTCCCCCACCGCCGCCGCCTGCTGCACCTCCGCCGCCGCAGGCTCCACCCCCGCCGACAGTGGCGCCGCGCCCGGTGGTCACGCCCACGCTGGCACCGGTCGAGCCCGCGCCCG